>NZ_FSRC01000004.1:0-300000 GCF_900129785.1 Algoriphagus halophilus | reverse complement strand
GGAGTGGCAGGAGCTCGTGCCTGGAGCACCGGGGTCTCCATGGCTGATGTAGACGGAGATGGATTTCTGGATATTTATGTTTGCAACTCTGGTGACATTTCAGGAGATAACAAACAAAACGAACTTTTTATCAATCAGGGAGATGGGACCTTCTTAGAAATGGCCGAGGCTTATGGATTGGCTGATCAAGGATTTTCCACACATGCAGTATTTTTTGATTATGATAAAGATGGAGACCTGGATGTCTATTTGCTGAATAATTCTTACCAAGCGATCGGTACTTTCAACAAAATGCAGAACGAAAGGATCAAACGGGACAATGTTGGAGGTGATAAACTCTATCGGAATGATGATGGAAAATTCCAGGACGTATCCGAAGAAGCCGGCATTTATGGTTCCGTAATCGGTTTTGGTCTGGGGATTACCATCGGGGATGTCAATCAGGACACCTGGCCTGACATTTTTATTTCCAATGATTTCTTCGAAAAGGACTACCTCTATATTAATAATCAAGATGGCACCTTCACAGAATCATTGGAAAAGTCCATGCGCTCTATCAGCGCAGCATCCATGGGGGCTGACATAGCTGATATCAATGGAGACGGTCTTTTGGACATTTTTGTGACTGACATGCTTCCGGAATCACAAACCCGGCTAAAGCAGGTCACTACTTTTGAGAATTGGGATAAATACCAATTCAACAAGACCTACGGGTATCACTATCAGCTTTCCCGCAATATGCTCCACCTTAACAATGGGGATGGTACATTCAGCGAAATAGGTAGACTCAGCAATGTAGAGGCTACGGATTGGAGTTGGGGAGCACTGATATTTGACATGGACAATGATGGATTAAGGGATATTTTTGTAGCGAATGGCATCTATCAGGACATTACGGACCTTGATTATTTAAATTTCATTGACGATGATAAAACCAAAAGTCAAATCATCTCTCAGGAAGGAGTGAATTTTAAAGCATTAGTCGACCCCATACCAATCAATCCCATACCAAATTACGCATTCCGTAATTTGGGTGAATTGAAATTTGAAAATATAGCTGAGGACTGGGGACTTGGTAAAGCAATCCATTCAAATGGTGCCGCATACGGAGACTTAAACAACGACGGCACGCTGGATTTGGTGGTAAACAATGTCAATCAACCTTCCCAGATCTTCAAAAATCAGGGAAAATCCATTTACCCAACTCATCACTTTATTCAAATTCAACTGGAGGGTAAAGAAAAAAATACCCATGCCATAGGAACACAAATCCGTCTGAAAGCAGAAGGAAAAATATTCTATTCAGAACAAATGCCAAACCGGGGTTTTCAATCCTCAGTAGACCCGAAAATCACCATAGGTTTAGGGGAGTTGACAAAGGTTGAATCTATTGAAATTCTTTGGCCAGACGGAAAATACACAGAACTAAAAAATCAAGCAGTCGATCAGTTACTCAAATTGAATTGGGAAGATGCGGGAGAAATACTCTCTGAAAAGCCCTTCTTTGAAAAACCTAACAACCAACAATTCCATAAAATTGAAAACCCGGGCTTAAGCTTCGTTCATGAAGAAAATGCATTCGTGGACTTTGATCGGGACCGACTCACCTATATCATGTATTCCACCGAAGGGCCGGCATTTGCGAAAGCCGATGTAAACGGTGATGGGCTGGAGGATCTCTTTTTTGGAGGAGCTAAAACCTTCTCTGCGAAACTATTTCTCGCTACATCTTCTGGAAAATACTATGAAAGTCCGCAAGATGCATTTGTAAAAGATATACAATCTGAGGATACCGATGCGGTATTTTTCGATGCGGATGGAGATGGCGATATGGACTTGATGGTAACATCTGGAGGCAATGAATCTGGTTTTGGATCGATAGATCTGGCAGACCGGCTATACTTAAATGACGGAAAAGGAAATTTCACCAAGAATTCTTCGGCCGGATTTGCTACCGTTTTTGGGAGCAGCAGTTCCGTCAAACCAATCGACATCAACAAAGACGGTGCAATAGATCTATTTGTAGGGGGAAGGCTGGTTCCTTTCACTTATGGCGCCTATGCGAGCAGTCAACTATGGATCAATGACGGAAATGGCAATTTTACAGAGGAGTCGACTACCCTTGCTCCTATCCTCAAAGATCTTGGAATGATTACCGATGCCACCGTGCTTGATTGGGATCAGGATGGAAACGAGGATTTGGTTTTAGTTGGGGAATGGGCTGCTCCAATCTTCCTGAAAAACATCAATGGCAGACTAGAAAAAATCGAAATGCCAGAACTGGAGACCTTGAAAGGATGGTATCGAGCAGTGGAAGTAGCAGATTTGAATAACGATGGATTGCCAGATTTGATTCTAGGGAACAATGGACTGAATTCAAGATTCAAAATCACTTCTGATTCCCCTGTTAAAATGTTTTTAAATGACTTTGATCAAAATGGATCTGTCGAACAAATTTTTACACAAGAAGTGGGAGGAGTTCAAGTCCCATATACTTTAAAACATGAACTAGAGCGTCAAATTCCTTCGGTCAAAAAGAAATACATACGCTATAGTAATTACAATAATGAATCATTAACAGATATTTTCCCTTCTGAAATTGTCAATCAGTCCATCATCAATGAAGTTAACAATTTAGAATCCGGAGTGCTTATGAATGAAGGAAACGGAAACTTTTCCTGGAAACCATTTCCTATCCTAGCTCAACGTTCCTACGTTTTTGCAATTGCAGTTTTAGATTTGAATGAGGATGGAAATTTGGATTTGATTTTGGGAGGAAACCTATCCCAGGCCAAACCGGAAGTGGGTAAATATGATGCCAGCTATGGTGAGGTCTTATTAGGTAAAGGAGATGGAACCTTTGATTATTGGAAAAATGCAGCGCATGGTCTCAAATTAGATGGGGATATCCGAGCTTTTGGACTTCTTGAAAACAAAAAACTACTGGTAGTAAAAAATAGTGCTCAGGCTGAGATTTGGGATTTCAAGTGATGCCCATCAATATACCCGATCAGTTTTTGCCTTATTTCTCAATTGATTTTCTCCGGAAAAACAGTCTGTCTATCAACTCCCTTAAGAATTTTAGGAAAAAATAACGTGCTTTCTTATCAAACATGCAAATACCAAATTGGAACTTGGAGCAGAATAATTTCGTTTTTTAGGATACCAAGTCAGTTAGAAATCAGAAGAATAGCTCCAATTCAGGTGTTAAGTGAGAAGTATTTATTGACTACTTCTAATTCAGGTAAAGTTTATTGGGATAAAACCTAAGCCTTGCCATTTGCTTAATCCCTTATTTCCAATAGTTTTGCCATCTAAATACGATTGAGGAATTTATAAAAAACTTGAGCTTGACTCCTGATTACCTTAAATTTGTACCCCAACATTCCCAATTTGAAAATCACATAATGCGCTTATTTAAAACCATACTTGGCCTAGGCTTGCTCTTTAGCATGCTTTCATGCCAAAAACAAGTCGATTATTCCAATGCCATTACTGATGGCCATTATTTAATCAAAGCACAGGATAGGATTACTGAGGTCATTATTCATGATATCTTTTCACCCCCAGTGGCTGCAAGGATTTATTCCTATTCAAGCTTGGCTGCCTATGAGGTTGCTGCAGCTACCGACCCCAATTACGTTTCCTTATTAGGTCAGCTAAATGGATCAGAAAAAACCACCTTTACTCCTTCTGAGGAGGTGTACCTACCGCTTGCTTCCCTTGCAGCATATTACCATGTAGGTACCGGTTTAATTTTCTCTGAAGATATGATGAACGAGCATAGAGATGCAGCCTATGCAGGACTGAAGGAAAAAGGAATTCCTGACGATGTATTTGAAGCATCTATTGAATTTGGTAAAGAAGTGGGTGATGTAATCAAAGCCTATTCTTCTAAAGACAATTATCATCAGAGTCGTTCCTTCCCCAAATTTACTGTAACAGGGGAAATTGGAACTTGGGAACCTACTCCTCCTGCTTACATGGAGGCAATTGAGCCTCATTGGAATAAAATCAGAACATTTGTATTGGATTCAGCAGCCCAGTTTAAGCCGCTTGCTCCACCTAAGTTTTCAAGCGAACCAGGGTCAGAGTTTTATAATGCGGCAAAAGAAGTGTATGATGCAGCTGTTACGGCAGATGAAGAACAGAAAAACATTGCTTTATTCTGGGATTGCAATCCTTATAAAATGAATGTCAAAGGACATGTCATGTTTGCTGAGAAAAAAATCACTCCAGGAGGTCACTGGATGAGCATTGCTGGTATAGCCAGCAAAGCGGCCGGCAAAGATTGGAAAGGTACCGCAGAAACTTTTGCCTTGACTGGAATTGCCCTAAATGAGGCATTTATTTCCTGTTGGGATGAAAAATATCGCAGCAACTTAATCAGACCGGAAACTTACATCAATCAATACATCGATGAGGAATGGGTACCGATTTTACAGACCCCTCCTTTCCCAGAACACACCAGTGGGCATAGCGTAGCTTCCTCAGCTGCTGGTTATACCTTAGGCCAATTATTCGGGGATGAGTTTCATTTAGTTGACAGTTCAGAAGTGGCTTACGGTCTACCTATCAGAGAATATGATTCTTTCAGTCAAGCCTATAAAGAGGCTGCTATCAGCCGTTTTTATGGAGGTATCCACTATATGCCGGCTATTGATTATGGGGTGACTCAAGGCCTTTCTGTCGGGGAATTTATCTGGAATAATATCAGTACTAAACCCGAAAGATTAGCACAATCCAACTAAGAAAAAGCAGTCCCAAAACGGACTGCTTTTTTTATGCTTTTTTGCATTTGAAAGATTAATAAAAACCAAAGAAACCGTTAAGAATAGGGCTTTTAGCCCTGTTTTTGTTTTAAATCACAGGTATTATCCCTATCTTCTCGGATAGGCCTTTTTTGAATGGAAAACACTTTTCATTCTCGCTTTTCAACTTAAAACCACCCATGGCAAAAACCATAATTGTATCCAACAGATTGCCCATTAGTTTGCGACACCGCAATGGCAAATTCGAATTCAAACCTAGTGCTGGAGGGCTTGCAACTGGACTTGACTCCATTTACAAATCAGGAGAAAATATCTGGATTGGCTGGCCTGGTAATACAGTAGACGATGCCGAACAACGAGCAGAGATCATTCTTGAGCTCCATGAGCTTAAAATGGCTCCTGTATTTCTTTCAAAGAAAGACGTCGAGCAGTTTTACGAGGGGTTTAGTAATGAGACCCTGTGGCCGGCTTTTCACTATTTTACTCAATACATGGTGTACAACCCGGATCACTGGGAAGCCTATGTCAGAGTAAACCAGAAATTTTGTGACGCTATTGTAAAAAAAGCTGATCCTGACGATACCATCTGGGTTCATGATTATCAATTGATGTTGCTCCCTCAAATGCTCCGGGAAATTCTTCCCGATGCTACCATCGCATTTTTCCAACATATCCCATTCCCTTCCTATGAAATTATCCGGATGATTCCATGGAGAAGAGAACTGCTTGAAGGAGTTTGTGGCGCAGATTTAATTGGCTTCCACACATATGATGATATGCGTCACTTCCTAAGTGCCGTAGGTAGAATTACCGGCATGTCAGGAGAAAGTGGCTACATTCAAGCAGAGAATCGAATCATCAATGTGGATTCTTTCCCAATGGGAATTGATTACCACAAGTTTGCCAAGCAAGCCAAAAGTCGAAAAACACAAAATATTGTCAAGGACTTCCGGGAGAAAGTCGGAGACCAGACTCTACTCCTGACTATTGACCGTTTGGATTACTCCAAAGGAATTCCCCAACGGATTCATGTGTTCGATCAGCTATTGAAACAACACAAAGAACTTCGAGGGAAAGTTTCCATGATCATGATTGTGGTACCTTCCAGAGACCGGGTTCAATCTTATAAAGAGCTGAAAGAAGAAATTGATTTGCTGGTCGGAAGAATCAACAGTGAATATTCCACCTTAGATTGGGTACCTGTTCATTATTTCTATAGAAGCTTCCCATTTGAAGAATTAAGTGCTTTTTATAGCATGTCTGATATCGCATTGGTCACTCCATTAAGAGATGGAATGAATCTCGTCTGTAAAGAGTTCGTGGCCAGTAAAAATGATGAAAAGGGAGTTCTCATACTATCTGAAATGGCTGGAGCTTCCAAGGAACTACAAGATGCCATCCTCGTCAATCCTAATGATAGACAAGGAGTAGTGGACGCTATTTATCAAGCGCTTTCCATGAGTGAAGAAGAGCAAAAGCTTCGAATTAGCACCATGCAGGAAAGTCTCAAGAAATACGATGTCTTTCAATGGGTGAAGGTTTTCATGGATCGAATCGAGCATGTCAAAGCAAAACAAGCTGAATTGACCTCGAAGGATGTAGATGCCAAAGTCATGAATGAGATTCAGGCCAGCTTTAAGAAGGCAAAATCACCGATCTTCTTTTTAGATTATGACGGTACCTTGACTGGTTTCAAAGCCAACCCTCAAGATGCCGTACCTGATACTGAATTAAAAAGTCTCGTAAAAGAACTCAGCGGAAAAGCCCAAGTGGTCATCATTTCCGGCCGGGATAAAGACACCTTAGGAAAATGGTTCAAAGGACAGCAGATTGATATGATTGCCGAACATGGAGTTTGGGTGCATAGGAAAGACCATTCCCAAGACTGGGAATTATATGCAGAAGTAGATGATAGCTGGAAAGATGACATCCGATCAGTTATGGAATACTACGTTCTGAGAACTCCTGGAGCATTTATTGAAGAAAAACACCACTCGCTGGTATGGCATTATAGAAAAGTAGAAAGTGGACTGGGAGATTTGAGAATGCGCGAACTATTCAGTCACTTGAAATACATGGCCAGAGGTCATAATCTGCAAGTATTGGAAGGGAATATGGTATTGGAAATTAAACGACCAGACATCAACAAAGGAAGAGCTGCAAACTCTTTGATGAAAGGGCATGAATTTGACTTTATTTTGGCGATTGGAGATGACTGGACTGATGAGGACACCTTCAAAGCAATGCCAAAAAATGCCTATTCCATTAGAGTAGGTTATGCTTATACGCAGGCGAATTATAATATTAAATCCGTGAAACAAGTCAGGCAGCTACTCCATAAACTGGCTGAAAGTTAAGCAGCTTAAAAAATACCTGTAGCAGCTGTTACAGGTATTTTTTATATAAATTTTTTAGAACTCGGATATCATAATCCGTAAGTTCACTATCCACTTCATTTTGCACAAAATGGAGCTTAAATGATTGAATTGCCAAGGCAGGATCACTTACATCATATCCAATAATTCTTAGCGCTATAATAGGATCAAATGCGTCTTGAGGTAAAGAATCCATGGTTTCTAATTCAATAAGATCCACCCCATTAATCGGGTCAATAGCAGGCTGGACCACTTCTTCATCGTACCAAAACCCATATCCTTCTTCAGCTAGCAGTTTCCAGGGAAAATACCTGTTAGGATCTACTTTTCTGGAAGGGGCGATATCCGAATGCCCGATAAAATTGGCAGTAGGAATCCCATATTTCCATTTTAATCGCTTACAAAGCACTAATAGACTTACGATTTGTTCCTCAGAGAAGGGTTCAAAACCATTGTTATCCAATTCAATCCCAATGGAAACTGAATTCAAATCAGTAACGCTCCCCCATTTACCTCTCCCTGCATGCCAGGAACGGAGGTAATCATTCAGCATCTGAACGATCGTCCCGTCCTTCCCGATCACATAATGCGAACTCACCTGGGTACTGCTTTTCGTAAAAGTTGAAATCGTCTGTTCTAAAGAATCCTGAGCCGTATGGTGAATGATCACAAAATTGGGCCTTCTGATGCTGAAATTGGTAGTCCCCACCCATTCATCAGTGATACTGAGGGTATCATAATCCAGCTCTTCTTTTGTGGGAGGAATTACTCGATAGGCTTCAGCCACCTCTTTGACACTCTTTCGGTGTTCTTTATTAATCTTCTTATAGGGATTGGATGCACAGGAAACTACCAAGAGGAAAATGCAAAAACCTAACAGGTGCATGGTGATTCTCTGAATATTCATAGAATAGAATAATTGATAAACAGATGAAGCTACAAGTATTGTACTAGTTCTAAAATGCCATTTAAAAAAAATCCTATCCAGGATAAGCCTGAATAGGAAATTAGAATTGTCTAGGTTTTAAAAACCTCAAAGGTCTTAATCTATTACAAGAAGTTTGGTCTATCCAATTTTTTTCCGATTCGGAATGCTGCATTCATCAAGCCTACATGGGAATATGCCTGAGGAAAATTCCCCCATTGACTTCCTGTTTTCTGGTCTACATCCTCCGAAAATAAGTTTAAATGATTGCAATACTTAGTTAGGGTCTCAAAGCCTTCCTCCGCCTCACTGATTCTTCCCACACAAGCCAAAGCTTCTATATACCAAAATGCACAGATGAGAAAAGTCGTTTCCGGTACTCCAAAGTCATCCATGTGCTTATAGCGGTAGAACAAGAAATCCTTGGCCAGTAATTCCTCTTCCAATGCTTTCAAGTGGTCATTGGCACGTTCCAGATCATCCCCAAAATACCCCATAGTTATCAATTGTAAAGTAGAGGCATCCATGTAAGTGGACCCTACTGCTTGTGCATAGGCTTTTCTTTCCGGCAAGTAACAGGACTCTATTTTTTTGATGGCCTCATCCCGAAGATAGATCGCCTTTTGGTACATGTCATCACTTTTCAATCGGATTCCGATTTTCGCTGCGGCACAAGCACCAGCCCAATGGAATAAAAAGGTGTAGCAATGCTCTTGGGCTAAATTTCTAAACTCCCAAAGCCCTGCATCCTTCTCATGCATGGTGGCCTCAATTTTATTGAGCAAATTCATGATCATGGGTTTAGAAGAGCTTCTCTCCTCTTCGGTAAATCGTTGGTCAGAATACAAGGGAAGCAAGGATACCAACACCTGACCATACAAGTCATTTTGGATGTGAGTATAAGCCTGATTACCAAACCGGACAGGTTTATTTCCCAAATACCCATCCAAATTAGAAATCTCTTCCGTCAATAAGGAATCACCGGTAATGGAATACAAAGGTTGGTATCGACCACCTTCTACAGGTCTCAGATTATGAATAAACTCAAAATATTTTTCCAACTCCTCAAAGTGTCCCAAACTATTGAAACAAGTCAAGGTATAATAGGTATCACGGATCCAGCAATAGCGATAATCCCAGTTTCGGGTAGAATTGGGAGACTCCGGTAAGCTCGTGGTAGAAGCAGCTATGATGGCTCCTGTATCTTCATACTGGTGGATTTTAAGAATAAGTGCCGATCGTAACACCAACTTCTGATGAAAATTCGGAATACTGGTGGATTTTACCCACTCCTGCCAATAAGCAGCGGTAGCATGCAAAAACCGTTCGGAAGTTGTCTCGATGGGAGCCTCCAAGGGTCTACCATAAGTCAAGACCAAATAAACTGGACGGTGAATCGCAAATGCTTTATCATCCACAATGTAGGACATCGGTGCATTGGTAGTCAGTCTAAGCTCCTGATCTATGCCCATGTATCGGATATGATTACTACCAATACTTGGAGTCAAAGCCATATTCCCATAATCCGTCACCGGCTCACAGTTAATTTTTATCCTTGGAGATCCTGAAAGACTTTCCACTTTACGGATCAGCATCAATGGTTTATAATACCGATCAAAGTTTTTGAATCGGGGAGCAAAATCCGTGACCTTATAACTGTTTTCACCATAGGTCACAGTCGTTTCCAGAATATTCGTATTCTCTAAGTATGTCTGAGAGGTTTCAAAATTTTCAGACTCTGGTAAAATGGTGAACTTCCCACCTTTTTCCCTGTCCAACATGCCTCCGAAAATAAAATCAGAATCAAATCTTGGAAGACATAACCAACTGATATTGGTATCTTTTTCTACATGAGCGATATAAGCACAGTTACCAATCAGCCCACTACCATATGTATGTTTTTGCATTAACTTGTCTTTGAAGGAAAGAAAAAAGTCGGTTTCTGGGTTTACTTTAAAGAAAATAAAAAGTAGGCCCTATTGCAAGGTTTTATGTGATTAAGAACAGTAATCTACAAATACAATTTCTTATCCCGAATATATTCTGCTACCCCATCAGGTAATAAATACCTCACTGATTTTCCTTCCAATATGGATTTTCGGATAAAAGTTGCAGAGATATCCAGTAAAGGAGCGTCCACCATTTTGATGTTAGGATGATCAATGTTCTTTAACTCTCCTGGTCTCGGATACACAAAAATCTCATGGTTATCCAGGATCATCTGATAGTTTTTCCAACGCTTGAGTTGGGTCAAATTATCTGAACCCAAAAATAAACAGAATTGATGTTGTGGATATTGGTCCGTCAGATAGGCAAGAGTATCGATGGTATAGCTAGGCTTCGGCATGGAAAATTCCACATCAGAAGCCCTAAAATGAAAATTATCCTCTATCGCCAATTCCACCATTTTCAGGCGGTCAAATTCATGAATTAGGGACTGTCTTTTCTTTAGGGGGTTTTGGGGACTGACCACAAACCAAACCTGATCTAAGTCAGTTTGATCGTGCAAGGTGTCTGCAATGATCAGGTGACCAATATGAATGGGATTGAAGGAGCCGAAATAGAGTCCGATTTTCAAAATTCTATTTGGCTATAAAATCTCTGACTAATTTTTCCGCCTCTGCTGAAGATACTTCAAAATCATCATTGACGATCGTCACATCAAATTGAGGCTCAAATTTCATCTCGAATTCCGCTTTGAAAATTCTTCTGGAAAGAGACTCGTCAGATTCTGTTCCCCGATCATTCAATCGAGTCTTGAGAACTTCTAGAGAGGGGACTTTTACGAATATGGCCAAGGCCTGGTCCCCAAAATACTTTTTCAAAGCCAATCCGCCTTTGACATCTACGTCAAAGATCACGGTTTTACCTGCATCCCAGATTCGCTGGATTTCTTCTTTGAGGGTGCCGTAAAAATTACCTGCATATACTTCTTCCCATTCAATGAAGTCTCCGTTATCGATGTGCTGCTTAAATTGTTCTTGAGTTAAAAAATAATAGTCCTTGCCATGCACTTCGTGTCTTCCACGTTTGTCCCGAGTACAGGCTGAAATAGAAAATCCCAAGGTTGGGATTTTTTGAATTAAGTGTTTGACTAACGAAGTTTTGCCCGATCCAGAGGGAGCGGAAAAAATAATAGCCTTTCCTTGAGTCATATTTATTTGATCTCTTGAATTTTTTGGCGGATACAATCAGCTAATTCGGTAGGAACTTCTTGCTTGGTGCATCTGGTCTTCAGCACATCACGGATTGCTTGTTCTAAATGAAAGTGTTCAAAACAAGGTTGACACTTGGCCAACTTCTCTTTGAGAACTTCTTTTGAATTGTCTATTTCTCCGTCTAGAATACTTTCTAACAGCTGAAAGCACCTACTGGTATCATCGCACTTTAACTTTCGCGACTCAGATGTTTCTTCATTCATATCCATGCTAAATCTTCTTTAAATTTCCTCCTCGTCTGTGTCATAACCCATATTCTGGGCATAGCCCTTAAGCTTTTCTTTGAGTAGATTTCTTGCTCTGTGAAGCCTAGATCTCACTGTCCCAATCGGAATATCCAAAATCTTGGCCATTTCTTCATATGTAAATCCTTCTAGGTCACAAAGTATAATAACGGTCCGAAAATCCACTGCAAGGCTATTCAATGCATTGGAGATCTCATCTCCCAGCATTCCTTTTACTGATTCTGCCCTGAGGTCAGTAGTACTTTGGTAATCAACATCATCAGAGTTGTAATAAGTTTCAACTTCCTGATAATCTACCTTGGCAGGTTGCTTACTTTTCTTGCGGTATTCATTGATGAAGCTGTTTTTCAGGATTCGAAACAACCAAGCCTTCGCGTTGGTTCCTTGCTCAAAAGAATTGATAAAGCGGTAGGCTTTCAAATAAGTATCCTGCACCAAGTCTTTGGCATCATCCTCATCAAAGGTGAGTCGATAAGCAAAATTATACATGGAGTCTATGTTGGGCATAAACTCTCCATCGAAGATGGCATTTTTTTGCTCTTGAGAATATTTTCTGCGCTGAACTTCCGACATAAGTCTCAAAAGTAATGATTGAGGTATATTATAACTAGAAAATAAGAATAATTCGAACGTATATTGCATAAAATACGTTCATGAACCCTCTCTAAAAATTCTGTATTTCCAATTTAATTAAGGATGTTTTTATTAAGGCTTTTCTCCCGATTACCATTACCAGTCCTCTATTTATTCTCAGATGTCCTGTATTTAATAGCACGTTACATTATTAGATACCGCAAAAAAGTAATTGATGAAAATTTGAAATTCGCCTTTCCTGAGAAATCCGAAAAAGAGAGAAAAGACATTCGAAACAAATTCTATAGAAATTTCACCGACGCATTTTTTGCTGAAACATTTAAAATGCTGACCATTTCTGAAAAAGAGCTGAAGAGACGTTTTCACGTGGTCAACCAAGAACTGGTAGATGCTCCTGTATTAGGTGGTAAAAGTTCTTTGATGATGGCTGGGCACATCTTCAATTGGGAAATGGCCATTTTGGGAGTTGCTTCTAATACGCAGGTGATGGCAGAAACCGTTTATTTGAAACTGAACAATGCCTTTTTCAATAAAATGATGCTCGAGATCAGGACCAGGCTGGGAGGTGTCATGACCGAAAAGAAAGATTTTAGAAAGAGTATGATTCAAATGCGTAAAAAGCCGAGAATCGTCCATTTGGCGGCAGACCAAAGACCTCCAGTTTCTGAAACTAGGTATCAGCGGGAATTCTTAAATAGACCGGCCCTGTTTTTTGAAGGCGGGGAATTTATGGCCAAAAAGATGGAGTTACCAGTGTTTTTTGGTACCATCACTAAAATCAAACGAGGACACTATACATTTGAATTTTCAAATTTAGCCAATCCTCCCTATGCTGATCACGCTCCTCATAGCATTACAGATGAGTTCTGTAAAAGACTTGAACAAAACATTCGTGCCCAACCAGATCTTTATTTGTGGAGTCATAAAAGATGGAAGCTTTAATCCATTGCCCCAAGATTCTGTGAGATTTGAAACAAAGAAGTGCTGATTACTTATATTCACTTCGAATTCATTTATTTTGCAGACTCATCAAATGAGCGTTTGGAAAAAACCATAGGGATTAAAGTCTGAAAGCAATTGACCATTTTCTTCAAATTTATAGTTGTGTTCCGACACAATTTGACCGGAATATTTTGATCAAGAAGGCTTTTCTTCATGACCGTGATTACCTTTCCAAAAACCTGAAAAGATGTTAGAGGTATTATCTTTTACCTTTTCAAAACCATCCAAGGAGAATAGGAGTATTACAGAAAAGGTTAATCCCTTTCAGTTTTAGAAGAAGAATTTAATTGGCAAAAAATTCTTTACTGAGGTAAGTAATAAGTGACTTCTAAAAAAAGATAACCTTTTTTGGATAAGGGCGAGATACCTAAACCTTAGCCTTCGATGAAGAGTCCAAGAGATGAAATTTCTCTTAACCAGGTAAATAAAATAGAGTTGATTTAGAATGGATTACCTAGATAGTTTAAACCCACCCCAACGAGAAGCTGTAGAACATACTGATGGCCCTGTGATGATTATTGCAGGAGCCGGATCGGGTAAGACTAGGGTACTCACCTATAGAATAGCACATTTAATCTACGCCAAAGGTGTAGATGCATTCAATATTCTCTCATTGACCTTTACCAACAAGGCTGCAAGTGAGATGAAGCACCGGATTGAATCTTTGGCCGGTTTGGAAGCAAGAAATACCTGGATGGGAACCTTCCATTCGGTTTTTGCAAAAATCCTTCGTGTAGAATCGGAAAAGATTGGATACCCTTCCAATTTCACCATCTACGATACAGATGATTCCAAATCCTTGATCCGATCCATTGTCAAGGGGATGCATTTGGATGATAAAGTATATAAAGCCAATACAGTTCTTTCCAGAATATCGGGAGCTAAAAACCGGTTAATCTCCTGGCAAGCGTATCAAAACGATCCCTTTGTCAAAGCGGATGATGAGGCTGCGATGAAGCCCAAAATGGGGGAAATCTATCAACGCTACCAAGAACGCTTGTTCAAAGCGGGAGCCATGGACTTTGACGACTTGCTTTTCAATACCAACATCCTGTTCAGGGATCATTTGGACGTGTTGAATAAGTACCAGCAGCGCTTCAAATACATCATGGTGGATGAGTTTCAGGATACCAACGTTTCCCAGTACCTGATTACCAAAAAGCTCGCTGCGGTACACCAAAACATTTGCGTAGTAGGTGACGATGCTCAAAGTATCTATGCGTTCCGAGGAGCCGACATTCAAAACATTCTAAATTTTGAAAAGGACTATCCAGACCTTTTTGTGGTGAAACTGGAGCAAAACTATCGTTCTACAAAAACCATCGTGGAAGCGGCTAACTCCATCATCGATAAAAATAAGGCCCAGCTGAAGAAAGTGGTCTGGACTTCTAATCCGGATGGAGATCAAATCGAATTGATCAAAGCCAGTTCGGATAATGAAGAGGGGCGAATCGTGGCCAACACGATTTTCGAAGAAAAGAACAACAAAAAGCTCAGCAATAATGACTTTGCTATTTTGTACCGAACCAACTCTCAGTCACGATCGATAGAAGAGGCCTTGAGAAAGATGAATCTGACCTATAAGATAGTAGGAGGCCTCTCTTTCTACCAACGAAAGGAAATCAAGGATTTGATGGCCTACATGCGGTTCACCGTTAACCCTGCAGATGAAGAAGCCTTCAAACGAGTCATCAATTATCCAAAACGAGGAGTAGGAGATACTTCCGTAGAGAAAATGCTGGTAGCAGCTTATGAACATGATATCCCTTTATGGGAAGTAGTCACGAATGCGCACAGCTTTTTACCTGGAAGAGCTGGCAACGCGGTTGATAATTTCGCCACCTTGATCAAGGCTTTTCAAATTGACGTGGAGCGCAAAGATGCCTACGAAGCGGCAAATAATATTGCCAAGCAAAGTGGCTTGCTTCGGGAGCTTTACGAGGATAAAACCATTGAAGGGCTCAATCGATACGAAAACGTTCAGGAACTCCTCAACGCCATCAAGGAATACGTAGATAATCCTGAAAATGAGGACAAGAGTTTAGGTGCCTTTTTACAGGAAATTGCCCTGCTTACTGATAACGATCAGGACAAGGATCAAACAGAGGCGATTACCCTAATGACTATCCACTCCTCCAAAGGCCTGGAATTTAAGCAGGTATTTGTGGTGGGATTAGAGGAAGACCTATTTCCTTCCCAAATGATGATGCAAAGCAGAGAGGATTTGGAAGAGGAAAGAAGATTATTTTATGTGGCCACCACCAGAGCCATGGATAAATTATACTTTACCTATGCCTTGACACGTTACAGATTTGGGAGGTTGTTAAATTGTGAACCTAGCCGGTTTTTGGAAGAGGTAGACCCGAATTGCATCAAAGTCAACAAACGTATGGCCAGTAGGGATATGCCTGGAGCTTTTAGAAGAGAAGGATTACCGGGTAGAACAACTAATACAGAGGCTAGTTCTGGGTTCATTGGAATCAAGAAAAAGCCAGAATCGAGAGTTCCCAGTGGCATGAAGGTACATACCCCCAGCCCTGATTTTAAACCCTCCAATACCAATAACCTAAGAGCAGAACAACTGGTGGAACATCCCAAATTTGGTTTTGGGAAAGTTCAAAAAATTGAAACTGAAGGACTTAATAGAAAAGCAAGGATTCAATTCGAACATTTTGGAGAGAAGACTTTATTACTTAGCTTTGCGAAGCTCAGAATTATAGACTAATCACCTGCCCTCCTGACATTTGGTAATTTTTTGTTACCTTTTACTATGCAAAAAAGGGAGGCCACATGGAGCAACTTGAACCTGACAAACAAAGACTTATTTTGAAAGAATACGGCAAAAACGTTCAACGCCTGGTTGATCATATCACAGGCATTGAAGACCGCGATAAGCGCACCGCTAGTGCTTATACCGCTATTGAAATCATCAAGCAACTGAATCCTCCATTGAAGCAGGAGAATGATCAGAAGCTTTGGGATGATTTATACATCATGTCTGATTTCAAATTAGATGTTGACAGTCCTTTTCCAATGCCTGAAAAAGAACTTTTAGGAAAGAAACCTGAGCCTATTGGCTATCCAAAAGGTGAAATCAAGTTCAAGCATTACGGAAGAAACATAGAAAAACTCATTGAAAATGCCATTCAAATAGAAAATGACGAGGAGCAGGAAGCCGCCATCATCTTCATTGGTCAATTGATGAGAAGTTTCCATTCTACTTGGAACAGAGACAATTTTGACGATGCTATCATCCTGGATGACATCAAAACCTTATCAAAAGGAAAGCTTCACATTGATTTGGAAAAGGTTAAAGAAAACGGATTATTTGAATCCAATACCCGAAGAGATTTCAAACTTCCGACACAAAACGAACACAACCACAAAAACAAGCGCTCGCATACCAACAAGCGTCGCAACAACAACCACAACAAAAAACGTAGAAATTAATGGCTTCATTTCGGGTTAAAGGGGGAAATCATCTTAAGGGTGAGATCATCCCGCAAGGCGCAAAAAACGAAGCTTTGCAAATCCTTTGTGCTGTCCTACTCACATCTGAGGAGGTCACCATACATAAAATCCCAAATATTCGTGATGTAAATAAACTCATCGAATTGCTGGGTGACATGGGTGTCAAAGTGACCAAATTAGGTCCAGAATCCTATTCTTTTAAAGCTGATCAGGTCAATCTGGATTACCTAGAAACGGAAGAGTTTTTGAAAAAAGCTTCCTCTCTTCGTGGTTCCGTTATGATTTTGGGTCCTTTGTTGGCTCGATTTGGAACTGGAAAACTATCCAAACCCGGAGGAGATAAAATTGGAAGAAGAAGAATGGATACTCACTTTTTTGGCTTTCAAAAGCTGGGTGCAAAATTCCGATACGATGCCAAAAATGAAATTTTCCATATCGATGGGAAAGGCTTAAAAGGCTGTTACATGTTATTGGATGAAGCTTCCGTAACCGGAACAGCCAATATCGTCATGGCTGCAGTTATGGCAGAAGGTACCACCACCATTTATAATGCTGCCTGCGAACCTTACCTACAGCAACTTTGCGACATGCTGAACCGCATGGGAGCAAAAATCACAGGGGTAGGTTCCAATTTACTGACCATCGAAGGAGTAGAAAAACTTGGAGGCACCGAACATAAAATGCTTCCTGATATGATTGAAATTGGGTCTTTCATTGGCTTAGCAGCCATGACTCAATCTGAAATCACCATCAAAGATGCGCAGGTTCATCGATTAGGCATTATTCCTGAAACGTTTCGTAGAATGGGGATTAAGTTGGAAATCAAAGGAGATGACATCTTTATTCCAGCCCAAAAACATTATGAAATCGAAACCTTTATAGACGGATCCATCCTGACCGTGGCTGATGCCATTTGGCCGGGCTTTACTCCAGATTTGTTGAGCATTGTATTGGTTACCGCTACCCAAGCAAAGGGAACTGTATTGGTACACCAAAAGATGTTCGAAAGCCGTTTATTCTTCGTGGATAAGCTGATTGATATGGGAGCACAGATAATTCTTTGTGATCCACATAGAGCGACAGTCATAGGTCTGGATAGAAAATACCCATTGAGAGGAATCCGAATGACTTCCCCGGATATTAGAGCGGGTGTTTCCCTGTTGATAGCAGCATTATCTGCTACTGGAACTTCCATCATCGATAACATTGAACAAATCGATAGAGGATATCAGCATATTGACGAGCGATTAAATGCCCTTGGCGCAGAAATCGAACGAATCCCATAAAACCCCAACCATCCGGCAATGTCCGGATGGTGCTGTTTTTTACTAAATACCACTGTTTTGACTTTGATGGAGGAAATTTATATCAAAAGAAATCCACCTTTGAATCTTCAACCTGAAGATGAAAAAGTATTTAAGGATTCTTACGAGTGCAGGTATAAAATGAACCCAATTCTGCATTTAGAAAATTCTTTTATCCTTCAGGACACCGTATTTTCTCCGTCCCACATGAGTTTTTATGCTAGTCATACGCATGTAAACTCCCTTGGCTTTCTCCCTTTAGGAAAAAGAGTGGCCCATTGCATGTTGAAAAAATGGAGGAAAGTCCCCCATGGCATCTGGATCAAAGATGAATGGAGTTCTGATTATCTACATTGGATGACGGATTGCCTTCCCAGACTTTGGATGGGCTTAAATACCGGCATTTCAGACCGGGTGATTTTGAACGATTCCTTTCGCCACCTCCCCTATGTTTCCCAAAGCTTGGAAATCCTCAAAATCAAGCCCACCTATTACCAATCCAATGAAAATCTGTACGTAGAAGACTTGGTTTTGACGCCAAGAACTTCCCCCTTCCCTAATTTCAATGTGGAACTCACTCAGCTGAGCCGAGAAAAGCTGAGATGTAAAACACCTAAAGAAGCCTTTAAAAAAGTCTATTTAAGTACCAAATACGCTCCCAAAGGAAAAGCCTTGAATGAGGTAGACGTAGAACTCTTGATGAGAAAGCAAGGCTTTGAAATAGTCTACGCAGAAAAACTGAGCCTCAAGGAGCAAATCTTTTTAATGTCAGAAACCAAAACCTTGGTTTCACTCCATGGAACAGGTCTGACTAATATGCTTTTTCTCCCAGAGACCAGTCAAGTATTGGAACTGAGAAATCAAGATAGCAATAATTCCTTGTGTTACTATAATCTGGCCAATGCACTTGGGCTGGACTATTATTACACTCAAAATCAAGGAGATGTCAGCAATTCTGGTTCAGAAGATCTGACTGTAAATCTGGATGCATTGACCCAAGTCATTCGCCAGCTAAAAGATTAATTTCCCATCATTCTTCTTAAGCCCTAATCCTTCTCGAAATTTTTGGTAAATTCTAGCCTCAATTGCCAAAATAACCTATGAAGAAGAAAAAACTCCGCAGCCAAGAATGGTACGGTAGAACCGGAAAAGACGGTTTCATTTATAGATCTTGGATGAAAAACCAAGGTTTCCCACATCACTTGTTCGAAGGCGACAAGCCTGTGATCGGAATTTGTAATACCTGGTCAGAACTCACTCCCTGCAATGCCCATTTTCGGGATCTTGCGGAAGCCCTCAAAAGAGGAATCTGGGAGGCAGGAGGATTTCCATTGGAATTCCCTGTAATGTCTTTAGGAGAATGTTCCATAAAGCCAACCGCTATGCTGTTCAGAAATCTGGCCAGTATGGATGTAGAAGAAAGTATCCGAGCCAATCCAATGGACGGAGTGGTATTGATGTGTGGATGTGATAAAACAACCCCATCCCTAGTCATGGGTGCAGCTTCTGTAGATATCCCTGCATTGGTGGTATCAGGCGGACCGATGCTGGTAGGTAGGTTTAAAGGAAAGAAAATCGGAACCTCCGACGTTTGGCGTTTTGCGGAAGAATTTAAAACAGGAAAAATCACGCAAGAGGAATTAATAGAGGCAGAAGCAGCTATGTCCAGATCTGTGGGACATTGTGCTCCAATGGGAACGGCCTCCACCATGGCAGCCATGGTAGAATCTCTAGGTTTGGCTTTACCAGATAATGCCACCATTCCTGCAGCTGATTCCAGAAGAAAAGTCTTGGCACATATGGCAGGGATGAGAATCGTGGAAATGGTCAACGAAGACTTGAAAATGAGTAAAATCCTGACCAGAAAATCCTTTGAAAATGCCATCATGGTCAATGCGGCCTTGGGGGGGTCTACCAATTTTATCCTTCATCTGACCGCCATTGCCAAAAGAATTGGGGTGGAATTGGATCTGACGGATTTTGACCATTTTTCTTCTAAAATTCCATTAATCGCCAACGTTCAACCTTCGGGAGAGCATTGGGTAGAGGACCTGTTCTATGCAGGCGGATTGCCAGCGGTCATGAAAGAACTGGAAAAGCATTTGCATACAGATGCCTTGACAATCAATGGCAAAACCATAGGAGAAAATATCCACAACGCGGAATGCTATGATCGGGATTTGATCGGTACGATGGAGAAACCCATCAAACCGGATTCTGGAATCGCAGTATTGAAAGGAAATCTTTGTCCCAATGGAGCGGTAATCAAGCCCTCGGCTGCCAGTCCTCATTTATTGACCCATACTGGAAAAGCCGTTGTTTTTGAAACCATCGATGAATACAAAGCAAAAATTGATGACCCTGAATTGGACATTGATGAAAACTCCATTATGGTCATGAAAAATGTAGGTCCAAAAGGCTACCCAGGCATGCCGGAAGTGGGAAATATGACATTGCCAAGAAAAGTATTGGACAAAGGAATCAAAGATATGGTTCGGATTTCTGATGGTCGAATGAGTGGAACCGGATATGGTACGGTCGTGCTACACGTTTCCCCTGAATCTGCCATAGGTGGACCACTTGCTTTGGTAAAAACCGGAGATTTAATCGAATTGAACGTCCCAGCAAGAACTTTGAACCTTTTGATTTCGGAGGAAGAGTTTGAAAAAAGAAGAGCCGAGTTTAAACCCTCCCAACTTCCCTACGAGCGAGGGTATGTCAACCTATTCCTAGATAAAGTGAACCAAGCCCATGAAGGGGTTGATTTTGATTTCCTTCAAGGAAGTTCAGGTTCTGAAGTCAAGCGAGATTCACATTAATGTTGCGTGATGAATAAACAGAAAACCGCCATTATTACTGGAGCTGGGCAAGGAATCGGCCTTGCAATTGCCGAGAAACTTGCCGCTCAATCTGTTAATTTAATCCTAAATGATTTAGAGGAAGGATTAATCAAAGATGCATGCAACCAGATTTCGAAAGCCCATGGCATGAAAGCGATCCCTGTTGCTGGAGATTCCAGTGATCAGGAAACGATCAATAACATGATCCGTGAAGCGGTTACTAATTTCGGTTCCTTGGATATTGTGGTGGCCAATGCGGGAATTACCCTCTTTGGAAATTTTTTGGAATATACCAGAGAAGACTTTATGGAGGTGACCAGAGTAAATCAGGCAGGAACATTCTTTCTGACCCAGGCAGCGGCAAAAGTGATGAAAAGCCAGGCCAGCGGTGGATCCATCTTATTGACTTCTTCCGTGACTGCCCATCAAAGTCATGAGAATTTAGCAGCTTATGCCATGAGTAAAGCAGCCATAGAAATGCTTGCCAAAAACCTGGTATTGGAACTAGCTCCTTTTGGAATCCGGGTGAACACCATCGCTCCTGGTGCTACCATGACGAACAGAACCGCTTTGGATCCAGACTATGAAGCGACTTGGTCAAAACTAACCCCATTGGGCAAACCTGCTTCCCCGAAAGACATTGCAGATGCAGCAGCCTTCCTGGTTTCCGATGCCTCCAGTCATATTACTGGGCAAACTTTAGTGGTAGATGGAGGATGGACCAGTATTAGTCCCTCTCCTTACGATTGATATTTCACTGGTCATTGCCTTCCTACCTTCATTTCCCCTGTCCACAGTAGGTGAAAGAAGGCTAGTAAGCCGACGAAGCAATTCCTGTGAATTAGATCGAGATTGCTTCGTCGTTCCTCCTCGCAAAGACGGAACTATTTTCGGAAAGTTCTTAAAAAAGCTTAACATAAGCTAAACGGAGTCGATAAAGATAGTGGTGATCTCTTTATATCAAGACAAAAGAGCTTAGGAGTAAAAAAATTTTTATACGTCCGAAAACGGATCTGCAACATATTTTACTTCTTAAAATAACAATCCTAATGAATTCATAGTATATTATATGCTTTGAAAAACAACCTACCATGAAACAACTCAGCTTTGTAATACTAATTGTAGGGGCCTTGAGCTCTTGTCAGCCTAAAGAAACCATCCCGGATACACTTCCCATGAAAGTGGCCATGGCCTATGGCTTTGATCAAATGGATCAGGTTAATACCATTGGCTTCACTTGGAACGTACAGCGGGACTCAGTGAATGTTCTTTCACGATCTTATGTCTGGAATAGGAAAGACCAAACCGTAGATTATACCGATCCTGATACTACGTATTCGTATAGCTTGTTAACAGATTCGCTTCCTCCAGCTGACAGGGCTTTCATCAATGATAAATACTGGGCGATGATGCCTTTCCAATTGGGTTGGGATTCTGGCTATACCTTTGAGACGGAAGAAGGTGTAAGCACGCCTTTGAAGGGAACCAATTCCACCAAATTGACAATCGTTTATAATTCTGGAGATGGCTATACTCCTGGAGATGCGTATGATCTATATCTGGATGAAAACAATAAAATCCTAGAGTGGACTTTTCGTAGAGGAAACGGGGAACAAGGAGCTACTTGGACTTGGGAAAATGAGAAACAAATAGGTCCTCTGACCTTCGCTCAAGATCATATGGGAGCCAATGGCAAACGCTTTATCTGGATCTCCAATATCTCAGTTAATTAAGCCCTTAAAAATTGAATACAAGCCGTTTGAAGTTCTTCAGACGGCTTTTTTTATGTTTATACTTAAAAATACTTTTTGGAAAAAGTTGAAAAATATAGACCATAATCAGCACTTTTTTAAGACAAAAGAATCCATTATCAATTACCACTAGAATCATCTCAACGAAATTCTTAATTTAGGTCTCGTAACATCGAAAAACCATTGTGGACAACGCAAATATATATGCAAAAGAGTATTGGAGTTGCGTATATACAAGTGTTGGCTGAAACGTCAAACGACATTCTTGATATAAATTAAATGACCCAATCCGAACTTATAATTTTAAATTTTACAGAAATACGGAGAAGAAGCATAAGACTTTGGAATGGGCTTCCTGAGAGCAATTATAATTGGAAGCCTGACGAAAAAGCCATGACAGCCATAGAAATGATTAGGCACGTGTTGGAAGCCGATTATGGATGGAATATGATTATCAATGACAGAAGTTTATCCAATTATCAAACGCCTTGGAAGAATCGACCATTCATTAGTGTTGCTGACGAACTTGAATTTGCTCAACCCTTTAGAAACACATTTTTAGAAAGTGTTCGTCAATTTTCGGATACAGAATTAAGTGAAAAGAAAATCATTCATCCTGGAAATGGAGAAAAGAAAATCCTTGGAAAATATTTATTACGGATTGGCTATCACGAATCTGTTCATGCTGGACAATTCATCACTTATTTAAGAGCCATGAAAGTTAATCGCCCAGAGATTTGGGACTGAAAAATTAATGGCACAATCACCCAAAACTTCTTCAATAAATAATCAAAAGTTCATGCTCAAGCAATTACCCGATTTAACCTTTAGAATTATTGTAGGGTTATTTTTGACCTTATTGAATCAGCTAAATTGATTTTTGTTATATACTATAACCATAGTCAAGAGCTAATAGGCTAAAAAAGTCTCTCAATGCAATTTCAGACCCTAGAGGTTAACAAGAACTGTGTGCTATCAGATCTCCAAATTCCAATATTCAGAACAATACTTTTTACTTAGTAAGAAAGGGAATTACCGAAATTCTTATTTTAGGTCACCCAACATTCTTTAGCCCTATGGATAAATGCCATAGTTGTGACCAATAAAAAAAGAATCGACTCATTTGCTATGGAAATTCATATTGACATCACTAAAAATATCATAGAGCAATTTGATCGCTATTTCAATTTAACAAAAACAGAAAATGGACTAATACCAGATCCTGAAATTATTGAAAGTGACGTAAAATATATAGAATTCCCGGGTGAACTGGAGTTTCATCATTTTGGCAATGCATCATTCAAAGTACCTATTTCTATGACCTCGGTAAATCCTGTTGACACCAAATGGTATGTTATCCATATCAACCTTTCAAAAATTAAGCAGGAGAAAAAGGCAGGAGATCAAATCATTCACTTTCAAAGACATCTACCAATTGGTATTCTGCTCTATGGTCCAAACCTTAAAATCGAAACTCAAATCCCTCCAAATATTGAATCTGAATTAGCTACTATTCGGTTTAGTGATACCTTTTTGAGCGCCTACTTTAAAGATTGGCAAAACCTAATTGACCGGGAAAAAAGCTTGGTCTATGAAGACTTAGACCCTATTTTGGACCATAAGTTATCATTGGCTTTATCAGCCATGGATGAAAAAATAAAATGTCATGGACTTGTACTAGACTTCGTGCAGCAATTCTTTAATAAGCTGAAAAGTCATAAAAAGGGAATAAATCCAGGTAAACTTCACCCTGAAGACCTCAAAAATCTTTTCAAAACTTCAACCTTGCTTAGAGACCCAATAATTAGTCAAATTCCAACCGTTGAAGAATTGGCTAAAATGGCAAATATGGGACAATCCAAATTCAAAAATTCCTTCAAGCAGGTATTTGGTTTACCTCCCATGGAATACCACAATAGAGTGCGTATGGAATTTGCTGCGGCAGAAATTCAACACAATGCTAAGACTCCCTCGGAAGTAAGTTATTTGCTTGGGTATTCACACCCTTCCAACTTCACCAAAGCATTTAAAAAATACTTCGGTCAGCTTCCCTCCTCATTTGATTAGACTTTTGTCTTTTTCCACTAATGGAGTGACTTTTTGCATTAAACCCAAACTCTTCTTGTGGTCTATTTTGCAGTAGGAAAACTTAAAAAAAATATCATGAAAACTTTAGAAAATTCATCTACTGCTTTTAAACGCAACTCTAGATTATTTTTCCTCGGAATACTATTTTGTTTAGTACTATCATGTAAAAGTGAAAAAAATGAAAGAGCATCGGAATCAAATATTGAGGAAGTAATCGACTCTGGCAACCACCAAAGAGAAGTTGCATACAAGATTCTAGCTCAAGAAAAGGCATGGGCTGCGGCGCTCGTTGCCAATGACCTAAACATTGTAGAAGCCTTGATGCATCGTGATTTTAGGCTTAAAAGAGTCTATGGAGATGCCTTACCTATTAGTAAGGAAATGTATCTAAGCATGACTGGAATGAGTGCATCAAAAATGGACGTAACGCATTTTGAAATACTTGATGTGCATGATGACCTTGCTATAGCAAAAGCTGCAATGTCTATGGATTGGCAACAGGAAGGTGTTGGTAAACTTCCTCCATATGCAGTCTTAATCGATACTTGGCAAAAGAGTGAAGATGGTACTTGGCAGATCCTTTCAAGAGTAAGTCAAATTCTTGAAGAACCCTATACCAATCATCAAATGACTGATTGAGAAAATACTTCGTGCTATCTATGAATAAGGATTATTATTAAGGGTACCAATTTTCCCGGATTACAGGTTTTATTTGGGATTGGGAAGCCCTTTTAAACATAAATATTAAATAAAACCTTGACTAGGTGTTAGGGCTTTCAAATCGTCAGCTCCATCCCCTTCGTACTTTCTATAACTACCCATTGTTGAGTCAATAAGGCCTTCAATTCAAAAACAAAAGGCTGTGAAGGAGGGAATCACCGAAATTCCTAATATAAATTCCACTACACCTAATATCCTTTTGGTTTAATGCAGGTAATTAAGCAATAGGGTATTGGGTTTGGGTATATAAAATTGTTCTTCAAAGGGAGAGAACTGCAAACCGCAATCAGAATGAAAGTTTTTATCTATCTAACAATTGTTTTTAGCCAATCTTTGGCTAAAAAATTGGTTTATCATCAAACTATATGAACGATTCTGCGAACTACAGAATGGCAAAAACTTTGCTGATTGAGAATTAGGAACAAGTCTTTTTAAAAGATTCTTTGACAATTTTGGGTGAATACGAATTTACATTTTATATGGTGGCTTTTGAATAAAATCCTTCAATATGCCCTCATTCAAACCGAAATATGATACTTGTTTTATCGACGGAGACGAAATAGAAACAAACTCAATCCTAAAATCAGCAAACAAAATCTAATTAACATCTAAACGGATTAAAAAACGAATACATTTTTCTTAAGAGGGAATTTACACTGGGAGTCGCCGAAAAGGAAAGCTTTATCCAAGAATCAAAAACTGGGAAGTTGACATTTGTAGAGTAGCATATTCAATTTGGAGGAAAGTTCGATCATTTAGGGCAGAAGAATTTGAACCGACCTATTCTGCTAATGGGGACGGACGTAGAATTAACATTCGAAGTGGATTAGTTAAGAAAGAACCATGGGTACCGATAGAAAAAATTAAATGGCAAACACCAAGCGTTATAATGAATATGGGAAATGAACACATTGAAAGGTATTTAATAAAAAGAAATTCAAACTGGTTTAGCAACTGGGTCGCATACTCCCTTTAGCTAAACTTTTTACAACGCTTTTTGACCCGTGCATGTAAATGTTCTTAAAAGGCTGGTTTATCAAGCTTTGAATTACTTGTTTTCAGCTTTAAAATTATTCATGATATAAATATGATTGAATCTAACTCGATTTTATTCACTATTATTTGCGTCTTTGGACTTCAATCCATAATGTTTGGGGGATTAATCCTATTCAAAAAACCAAGACGGTTAGCCAATATTTTTTTAGCATTACTTATTTTTTTCTATGCAATAATTCCCTTAAACATAGTATTTGTAAATGTATTGAAAGACTATGATTTGCTTTATATCTTTAGATACTTTCAAATGGAAATGCTTTATGGCATTGGTCCATGCTTATATTTTTACACCAAATGCATAACTAATTCAAAATTTAAATTCCAGAGAAAGCATTTCATCCATTTTATACCGTTAGTCTTGGAGTTTATTTTTTATAGAACAACCATCTACAGGATTGGATCTAATGGCTTGTATTTAGAAGAAATGCCTATCTATTCTTATGTGTATCTAATACAGCAGTGGTTAGGTGTAATTTCTATATTGATTTATAGTTTTATTTCTTTAAAAATACTCTTAAAATACAAATATTTACTTAAGGAGTACTATTCTAAAATTGAACATTTATCTCATAAATGGCTGAAATTACCAATACTTTTTTTTGCAGGGTATTTTATATATTGGAATATTTTAACAGGAATAGACTGGTTTGTGTTTGACAGGTCCTTAAGAGAATATTACTTTCTGCCAAGTTTTGTTATACTTTCTATTATAACATGTTGGTTAAGTTTTAAAGCATATATTCAAAAAGAAAGAGAAGTAGTTCATTTAAAACCTATTAAAAATAAATTCGAGGATAATCAAGATAATAGGGATGAAGAATTTCTTACTAGTTTGAAAACCCTGATGAAAACCCAAAAACCATACCTCAACCCAGAATTAAATCTTTCTATGCTAGCTGAATTCTTAGACATGAAACCAAAAGAATTATCACAAAAAATCAACCAGAACTGTAATCAAAATTTTTATGATTTAATCAATTCTTACAGGATTGAAGCATTTAAAAACCGATTAGAATCACCTGAACATGAAAAATTATCCCTTTTAGGACACGCATATGAATGTGGGTTTAATTCCAAGTCCACATTTAATCATGTTTTCAAGAAATTTAATCAACTCACACCAAGTCAATATCTTAAAAGGCTAAAAAATACGTCCGAATAGAAGCAGTCGGTCGGCAGGACACTTTTTAAGCAGTATGTTTACCGAAAAATTAATGAAAATGAATAATTTTTATTTGAAACTAAGGTGCTACAGAATTGTCTTGTTTTGGTGTGTTTTATTAATAAGTCAATCCAGTTTATCGCAGCAGTTTTCAAAAGCAGATATTTTATCAGATTTAACTTATTTAAAAAAGTCTTTGGAAGAAGCCCACATTAATTTATACGCTTACACCACAAAAGATAGGTTTGAAAACAATTATGAGAAGGTAAAACAAAGCATTAATCAAGACAGTCTCAGTAGCCTGCAGGCGAAAAAACTTTTTCAACAAGTAGTTTCTCAGGTTAATAATGGGCATACCCGAATCCCTTTTCCAATTCCAGAATACATCGCCTATGCCCAAAATGGTGGCACTTTGTTTCCACTTGAAGTGGCTATTGAAAACGGTAAAGTAATGGTCAGAAAAAACTGGTCGGAAAACACAGAAATAGAAAATAATTCTGAACTATTAAGCATTAACGGTCAGCCAATTAATGCCATTCTAGAAAATATTTATCCCCAAATTTCTGCGGAACGAAAATATTTTAAAAATGCGCAATTGGAAAATATGTCATTGCCCAGATTTTACTGGTTGGTTCAGGGAGAGGAAAGTAGCTTTGAAGTTGAGATTTTAACAAATGGAAAGCGCCAAAAGCATCAACTCAAGGCTATAAGTGCTATTGAGGATTTTGAAATGAAAAGAGATGATATTATAAAGCACAAATGGAAACTAGAGTTTATTGAAAAAAGTACTGCGTATTTAAGACCTGGAGATTTTGGAGGCGAATTAGAACAATACAAACTCTTCATAGACTCCGCTTTTGTTGAAATTAAGGATAATGAAACTAAAAATTTGATTATTGATTTAAGAAACCACTCTGGTGGAGATGACTCTTTTGGGAATTATTTGGTATCCTACATTAGCGATAAACCTTTTAAATGGGCGTCTAGATTTCAACTAAAAACAAGTAAACAACTTAAAGAAAATACGAGGCTTAGAAAAGACACCACTCAGGCCTATTGGAAATCTATTTTAAATCATAATGATGGCGAAATTTATGACTATGAATTTGGACTTTATGAACCTCAGCCAAAACATAAACGCTTCCAGGGAAAAGTATATGTGTTGGTCAACAGGCAATCATACTCTCAATCTACAGTAACAGCTGCCCAGATTCAGGATTATGGTTGGGGGAAAATAGTAGGAGAGGAAACCGCAGAGTTTCCGAACCTTTACGCCTCAATCTACAATTATCTTTTACCAAAAACAGGCATAACCGTTGAGGTTTCAAAAGGTAAAATAGAGCGGATAAGTGGAGTAGATAATGGCAAAGGGGTGATTCCAGATATAATGATAAACGACAGATTGTTGGATGATCAAGATGAAATTTTGGAGGGATTAATGGAAATCTTAGAGCAATAAATAGAACTACTTTACCTATTAAGTTCCAAATGTTAATCAAAACCCCACTTCCGCATTCTTCACTCCGGGAAATAATAAAGGAGTATTACTATTTTCAATTGAACGAAAAAGGAACGACTAAACATATACCAATTGTAGATGACTGCTGTCATGATTTTATTGTATTCAAAGAGGCTAATGCACTTTTTTGTTTTGGTGATCAACAAAAAACTTTAAATATAAAATACAAGGTTTTTACTATTCTTGATTTACATCCTCCATATCAATTAAAATTTAAGGATAACCTTACCTTTTTCACCATTAAATGCCAGCCATGGATGAACCGTTATTTCTTCTCTGAAATAAACGAATCAGGGGTAGTGAACTTAGAAAACCATAATCCACAGCTTTTACAAATACATCAACAAATGTCAGACAATTATACTATTGAAGAAATAGTATCCACAGCAGATGATTTTTTTAGAAATAAACAGATTGTGATTACGGATACTGTGCAATTCGTAATGTCAGTATGCCAATTTATTTATTCTAAAAAAGGAATACTTAGAGTTAAAGAAATAAGCAACCACTTTAATAAATCCAGACAATACATCAACAAAGTTTTTAAGCAAGAAGCCATGTGTAGCTTAAAAACATTTATTGTTTCAGTCCGGATTCTGAATCTAATTAAACATAAAGTAAAACATAAAGAGCTCTCTTTGACAAGGCTCAGTTATGATTATGGTTATTTCGATCAAGCTCATTTTATAAATGATTTTAAAAAAGTTTCCGGTTTAACACCAAGTCAATATTTTAACAGACTACCAGAATTTATTCTTAGGCACACCTAGGTTTACATTTTTACAATTTATCCTCTTCAAGAAGTTTTTTCTTTGCTGAAAATAAATTCTATGAAGTTCCAAATTTTAATATTCTTAACTATTTGTTTCAGTTGTCTATTCTCCGAAGAAAAACAGACAGTTGAAAGTGAGATTCCAGAAAATAAAATGGCAGAAATAGCCGATCTATATTTTACCAAGTTGACGGAACTCGGTGATTTTAATGGGGTGGTTCTCATGAAGAAAAAGAATGAGGTGATCTTGAGTAAGGCTTATAATATGTCAAGCGATTCGACTTCGACACTTTTTGTCAGTGAAAACAGCCAATTTGATTTAAGATCTATAGCTAAATTATTTGCCAAACTAAGTGTGATTCAACTTGAAAAAGAGGGTAAACTATCCCAAAACAACAAGCTAAGTGATTTTTTACCTGATTTTCCGAATGGAGATCAGATTACGATTCATCATTTAATGACCAATACGTCTGGTCTACCGCGTTCTTTTGAAGCCTCTGCTAAGCCATATATCGAACTTAGTCCCGAGGAAGTAGTGGATTTAGCATCAAAATCTAAGTTAGAATTTGAACCCGGTGAAAAAGAACTCTACTCCAATATTGGCTTTCAATTATTGTACTATTCCTTAGGAAAAGTGACCAATTCCACCTTTGAAGATTACATCAACCGAACATTTTTTGAGCCATTAGAAATGTTCAATTCAGGTAGTAATTTTTATGAAGGAAAAGACAGGAAACAAGATTATGCTTATGGACATTTTGAAAAAAATAATGAAATCGTTTGTGAATGCACTTTTCCTGATGATGAAATGAAAATGGGCAATTTATTTTCAACAGTTGACGATTTAAACAACTTATTATCAAGTTTAGACCCTGTGGCTTATCAAGACCTGTTACATGACAACATCATTTCTCATGCCGGAGGAACGCGTGGCAAGCGCGCATACATAGAACGTAACTTTGTAGACAATTACACGCTTGTTTTTCTGGCCAATTTCGACGGCATTCCTTTTGAACAATTGGTGAAAGATTTACAATCCATTCTAAAAGGAGAATCAGTTAATATGCCAGAAGCTATAAACAGATCCGCAATACAACTTAAACCTGAAATTCTAAAACGCTACGAAGGCACCTATGACTTGGTAGAAGCTGGCCATATTTTGCTCAATATAAGATTTGAAAATGACAGTCTTTATGTATATCAAAAAGGGAAAAATAATGGTGTGATACTACCTGAATCTAAAACAGTGTTTTTCTCGGACAAGACCAATAAGGAATCCATTGAATTTGTTAAAAATAATAAAGGGACATATGATCTGTTGATAGATTTTCAGGGCGTACAATGGAAAGGAATAAATACAACTAATGAAAATTGAAAACTTTATTAATGAAATGACCAAGTTTTACTTTCACAGCAATTAAATAATTCCAATACTAATTCACCTTTAAAGAATAACGATGAAAGCAATCATATTATCAATTTTTAATATCCTTCTGTTCAGTTCTTGTCAATCGCAATCGCCTACAAAGGTATTTCAAGACACGAAAGCTAAATTTTTTAACCAGAACAAAGTCTCATTCAATCAAATAACCTACTCCCCAAATCCTGCTGGTAAAATAGATACATTTACTTACATCTTTGAGTTTTTAAAAAATCCTTCAAGTCTAATAGGTTACAATACGATTATTGATGGACCTTACTTTGATTATTATATAAAAGGCGAAGAATACAAATCTGTAAATCATTTCAAAAAAGTAGTTGAACTTTATTCAGATCAAAAACCCGCCTACGCCAAAGCAGTTTTTGAAAGTTCGGATACCTATCAGAGATCACCAATGTTTTTACTGCAAGATATTGATTGGCAATTTGTAAAAGACACTTTAATAAATTCACAGGTTTATAACAATTACGTCAATGTAATTAACGATAAAGTGATTGATGGCAATACTGTTTATACAGAGCAACACTTGTTTATAAATCCTCAAAGCAAATTAATCGAACGTTGGGAACGCCGAAATTACTTTAAGGGAAAACTTAGCCAACGCGTCGTCTCGGTATACAACAACTACATTTTTAGTGATGATAATTCGCCACTATCTTTTAGTTTACCAACTTCATATCCATCTGTACTTTTTAGTCAAAAGACTACAATACCGCCACTTGAAAAAGGTGAAAAAGCCCCTGAATTTGATATGAAAGATTTACAAGGAAACTCTGTGAGTTTAGCCGATTTTAAGGGGAATAAAGTCTTGCTTAAATTTTCCAGTGTTGGCTGTGGGAATTCCCATGAAGCCTTATTGTATATGAATCAGGAAAATTTTCAGTTACCCGAAAACATCAAACCCATTTACCTTTCTATGTGGGATAAAAAAGCAGATGTCATAGATTACTTCTCAAAAGTAACAGCAGGTATGCCTGTGCTTTCAAATTCAGAAGATATTGCAAAAGCCTACAAGATATCTTCTACACCAACTTTTGTGTTAATTAATGAAGATGGAGTGATTGAAAATGTCGTAATCGGCAATCATACAGCATTTTTAAACGGGTTAATTCAAAATGATGGTTCTGCTAAATAGCATTATTATATGTAATCATAACCTATCCCATAAGATTTACAATCTGAATTATTAGTTAAATAGGCTTCAATTTTAGAATTCAAACCTTCCGAATAAGCTAAAACTTGCCAGTAAGTGTCTTTATCCCAAGTCATGAACAGAAAAGATAAAGCAAGATTACACAACATCAAATAAGAGAAAAAGAAGTTGAAGTGGTAAATTCAAGATCTGTGAATTTAATAATTTGTGATAGCAGACAAGTAATCTCTTCGAAATGAGTTACTGTTCCCATACCTGCTCGACGCCCCCCTCCCTTCCAACGATTAAACATTCCTCCTTATAACAAATGCCTAATCTTCACCCAAAATAAAATGGCTTTCTTATCTTTAGATAAATCCATCTAGCTATGTACAAGCCCTATTCCAACCGCCGTAATTTCCTAAAAACCTCTGTCCTGCTAGGAACAGGAATTTTTCTAAATCCTTTGGATCTCTTCTCCGCTTCTGTAAAAACAGCCTATACTGTGGGAGACATCATGGATCTTTTTATTTCCAAAGTTCCCAATGCACCATTTAGCCCTACAGTGGATACCTTAAAATCCGGGAATCGTGATCAAAGAGTTACAGGCATTATCACCACTATGTTTGCTACGTTGACGGTGATTCGAAAAGCCATTGAGTTGAATGCCAATTTCATCATTGTCCATGAACCTACTTTTTACAATCACCTAGACGAAACGGACTGGTTAAAAAATGACCCGGTCTACCAATTCAAAGCAGATTTGTTAAACCAACATGGGATTGCAGTTTGGCGAAATCATGACTATGTACACCGGCTTCAAGTCGATGGAGTACAAAAGGGAGTGGTGGATGAATTGGGTTGGAATGCCTATTACAAACAGAACGCCGTTTTGAACCTTCCGGAAACCACGCTTGGCAATCTAATTAGCCATATCAAAGAGAAAATGGGAGTTCCCGCTTTACGATATGTGGGAGATTTAAGTCAATCCGCCTCCAAAATTCTCTTACTACCTGGAGCAATCGGAGGAAGAAGGCAAATTGAACTCCTGATGAAAGAAAAGCCAGATGTGCTGATCTGTGGAGAAAGTCCAGAATGGGAAACTCCGGAGTACGTGAGAAATGCCAATGAAATGGGAGAAGAGTTGGGACTGATTGTAATTGGTCATTCTGCTAGTGAGGAAGGTGGATCGGAATTTATGAAGAACTGGTTAGAGGAGCATGTACCTGGTGTTCCAGTGACTCATTTTCCTTCTGGAAATTCGCTTCAAGTGAAGTAGTTAAGAGGCTGTTTCAGAAAAAAACATTGTCAGTCCGAGCGGAGTCGAGGACCTTTCGACTCCGCTTGGACTGACATAGTAATTTGCTGTAATTATTAAATCCTGATTGACCATTAAATAAACACTGATCACAGCTACTGAATACTGATCACTGGGATTTATTTAAAGACTCCAGGTATTCCCTACATCCGAAAGCGGAATACACCCAAGGTATTCACCTGGAATCGGATCATAGCTCAGAATATTTTTCCCTACTTCTTCAGAAGAGAAATAAGCCCAGAGCGCCATGGATTTCAATTGACGATAGTAGGCTACCGGTTTTTGCTCTCCTACCGCAGTACCCCAAACTCCAGGGTTAAACTTAGCAGTTTCTGCTTCCGCTTTCTTCAATACCGCCGTTTTATCTTCGGGAGTCAGATTAGCAAAGACATCTCCAAAATCATTTTTGCAATTGGTATTGAACTTTTCTATTTCTGCCACCACATATTGCTGTGCTCCCTCATCATAAGCCTTCGCATACATCAGATCAATGAAAATATCTACTTTCACATCCAAAGCTCCTGGAGTCTCGGTTTTCGGTAAGATCGTATCCACAAATGAGGAGACAAAAACTGCCTGGTCCTGAGATAAAAACTGTGGAACCCAGTCTACCCGCTTTTGCTCTTTACAGGATTGAAGCAGGGAAAGCAAGGTGGGTGTTGCCATCGCCGATCCAGCCAATAATGCGGTTCTTCTAAGTGCGTTTCTTCTGTTCATGACATTAAAGGTTTTTTTTCTTCAATTCGGATACTGCAAAATTGGCTGCTCTAGCTGTCAAGGCCATATAGGTCAAGGATGGGTTGACACATGAGGAGGAAGTCATACAAGCTCCATCGGTCACAAAGACATTCTTGGCACCATGTACCTGGTTATTCCCATTCAATACGGAAGTTTTAGGATCTCTACCCATTCTTGCGGTTCCCATTTCATGGATTCCATACCCCATTTCATGTTCATTATCAAAATCAGTGATATCCGTTAACCCTGCTCTTTCCAGCATTTCCTTGGCATCTTTTCGAATCTGCTTATTCATCGCCAATTCATTGGGTCCCCATTCTGCATCGATGCTTAAGGTTGGCTGACCCCACTTATCCAACACCTCTTTATTCAAGGTTACTTTGTTCTTATGGTCTGGAAGACATTCCGCAAATCCAGTAATGAAGAATTCCCAAGGTCCTGGCTTCATTAGACTATCTTTGAATTCACCTCCGAAGTTTTCCTGATTAGACCCTGCGCTCCATCCAGCTCTTCCTCCACTGCCCTGGAATCCGAATCCTCTCACGAAATTTTCGTTTTTGGTACCTTCGTCCAAGTTGTAATATCTAGGAATATAAATTCCATTCGGTCTTCTACCCTTGTAATATTGATCCTCAAAGCCTTCTACTTTTCCCATGGCCCCAACTCTATAAGTATGATCCATTAGGTTATGTCCCAACTCCCCACTGTCGTTCCCTAAGCCATTTGGAAAACGGTCAGAAGTGGAATTCAATAAAATTTGAGTCGAGCTCAAGGCAGAGGCATTACAGAAAATGATTTTTGCATGGTACTCCATAAACTCACTGGTTTCGGAATCAATGATTCTTACACCTGTAGCTTTCCCGGTTTCCTCATCATAAATAATGGATTGTGCGATTGAAAAAGGGCGGATGGTTAGGTTCCCCGTCGCATTGGCTGCTGGAAGAGTCACTGCATTACTACTAAAATAGGCACCGTAAGGACATCCCCGATCACATCGATTTCTGAACTGACATTTCCCACGACCATTGATCGGCTCAGTCAAATGCGCCACACGGCCAATGATCATATTTCGCCCATTATATTCCTTTTCTATGCGCTCTTTCACATGTTTCTCCACACAATTGAGCTCCATAGGAGGAAGGAAATGACTATCCGGCAATTGCGGTAAACCCAATGCTTCTCCGCTGATCCCTGCAAATTTCTCCACATGGGTATACCAAGGTGCCAAATCCTTGTATCGGATAGGCCAGTCTACCCCATGCCCATCTTTTAAATTGGCTTCAAAATCCAAGTCAGACCATCGGTAGCATTGCTTACCCCAAAGAATAGATCGTCCCCCCATTTGATGGGCTCTAACCCACATAAAAGGTTTCACTTCGGTATAGGGATTTTCTACATCATTGGCATGAAAATGCTCATTATAAGCCCCAATAAATCCAGATCTACCCCCTTTTGGATGCCTTGCTTTTTGCTCTGGAGTAAGACTTCCTCTGAGTTCTGTATCCCATGGATCCAAACTCATGGTAGGGTAGTCTGTCACATGTTCTACAATTCTCCCTCTTTCCAATACGAGAGTTTTCAATCCTTTCTCACAAAGTTCTTTCGCGGCCCAACCACCACTAATCCCCGATCCGATTACAATCGCATCGTAGGTCATTTCTTGTTTTGCGTCAATATTAAAATTGGCCATAGGTTTATGTTTATTGGGCTATAAGTTAACAATTCCTTAAAAAAAACAAGGACATAAAATCGTAACAACTAGTATTATGGATGTTTCCTAATAGATTTACCTGACAATCCCATCAAAATAAACCTAGCTTTAAATCAGTAAACTATGAACGCCACACTCAAAACCTGGAAAACCAGTAGAAACCTGTTCCTTAACTTGTTAGAACAAACCAGCATCGAAAAACTAAATACCATTCCAGCTGGATTCAACAATAATATCATCTGGAATATCGGACACATTATCGTGGCCCAACAAGGTTTGGTGTACAAATCCTCGGGATTGACAGGCTATATTTCTGACGATTTGTTCAATAAATATAAACCAGGCACCAAGCCTGAGTCCTTCACCTCCGAAGATGAGGTTAATGAATTGAAAAGTCTATTGATTGAACTGACAGTGTTGACAGAACGTGATTTAGAAAAAGAAATTTTTAAAAACTATAAAGAAAGACAGACGGCGACAGGCTTTCATTTGGCCAATGTGCAAGACGCATTGGAATTCAATAATTTTCATGAGGGTTTACACATGGGCTATATCCTAAGTATTCGTAAATTCTTATAAAACCCCGATCTTTTTTTTTGAATCAATATTTGACAATCGGAATCCATTTATCCAACAATTGACTTAATTTTCAGCTATGAAAAAGCTCATTATAACTCTTGTTTTGATCGGATTCTATTCGATTACTTTCGCTCAGAAACTTTCCAAAATCGAGGAAAAACTTATAGCAGAGGTAGAGAAAAATTACGAGGAAACAGTTGCCCTGCTCGAAGAGGTCACCAACATTAATTCCGGCTCGCTTAACCTGGAAGGCGTAGAAGCTGTGTCCAAGGTATTTGAGCGGGAGTTTCAAAAAATAGGATTTGAAACAGAGTGGTATAAACTTCCACCTGAAGCAAAGCGTGCAGGACATTTTATCGCTACGCGAAAAGGAAGCAAAGGGAAAAAGATCTTTATCATCGGACATTTGGATACCGTTTTTGAAAAGGACATGCCTTTTACTCCATTTACTTTTTTAAATGATTCTACCGCAACGGGCCAAGGAGTCAATGATATGAAAGGTGGAGATGTCATGGCCTTTGCCAGCCTAAAAGCATTGCATGATTTGGGTTTATTGGAAGACAGAACGATCACCGTTTATTTTACGGGAGATGAGGAAAGTTCTGCCGACGAAGAGCTTTCCAGAAGGGATTTTATCCAAAGAGCGAAAGAGCATGACATCGCATTAGGTTATGAAACCACCCAAAGCTTTGGAATTGCTACGGTAGCCAGAAGAGGAAGTAGTGGTTGGAGATTGAGAACCACCGGAAATCAGTCTCACTCAAGCGGTGTATTCCGTGAATCGGTAGGCTATGGAGCGATTTATGAAGCGGCAAGGATATTAACTGAATTTCGGGAAGAGTTAGCTGGAGAGCAATATTTAACTTTTAATCCAGGTCAGATTATTGGTGGATCCGACGTTTCTTTTGACGAAGAAACTGGTAAGGGGGAAGCCCTGGGAAAAACCAATATCGTAGCAAGAGAAGCAATCGTGACAGGAGATCTAAGATTTCTTGGGGAAGAGCAAAAAAATGCTGCTAGGGCTAAAATGCAGGCAATAGTGGACAGGAATCTGAATCAAACCGATGCAGAAATTATCTTTGGAGATGGGCTACCGTCCATGGTACCTACTGAAGGGAACTATGCTTTAGCTGAAGTATTAAACCAATTGAGTCAAGACATGGGACTTGGCAAGGTCAAACCTGGTGATCCGGGAAGTAGAGGTGCCGGTGATATTTCGTTTGTTGCCGATTACGTGGATTGCTTGGATGGATTAGGTGCATCAGGTCGGGGAGCACATGCTCCCGGAGAGACCATCAACATGAAAGAGTACCCTGAATTGATCAAAAGAAGCACCTTATTTCTTTACCGTTTGACAAGGTAAAATTAGTAGCTTCGCAGCGCGTTTAGAACATGTCACTTAAATGCCTAAGAAAAAGTCACAGTCAATTCCTCCTGCTTTAATCGCCTTATTGATCCTGATCACCGTCAGTGCAGGGGCTTTAGTCTATAGTACTTGGCATTTACTTCATGATCAACCCTATTATGCCAATAAACCGATTTCTGAGCATGAGGAATTAAAGTTTGATTATATTTTCAAAACCCAGCCAAGCGGTCTTTTGGGAATTGATATCTCCCATTATCAAGGAAAAATAAACTGGCATAACCTAGAACTCCAAATTAAAAATCGCCCGGTAGATTTTATTATTTTCAGAGCGACCATGGGGGATGATCAAGATGGGCTTTTCAAAGAACATTGGCATTCTTTGGACACAGTAGATATTATTCGAGGGGCATATCATTATTATCGCCCCAATATGAATAGTACGCTTCAGGCGCAAAATTTCATTCACCAAGTAAAGTTAAGATCTGGAGATATGAGACCGATTTTGGATATAGAACGAAATTCCACCATCCAATCTCAAACCCGGCTCAGGGAAGGCATTCAAAACTGGTTAAATATCGTAGAGGAGCATTATGGTGTAAAACCTATCATCTATACCGGAGATACATTTAATAGACATGTCTTAGTTGGAAATGGATTTGAAGATTACCCTTTGTGGGTAGCAAATTACAATCCTATCAAAGAGCCTGAAAGTGATTACTGGGTCATTTGGCAGTTTTCAGAAAAGGGTAGACTAAACGGCATCTATGAAAATGTGGATTTGAATATCTTAAGAGGTGGAAAAACTACCCTCGATGCGCTGATACTGGATTAAGCTTTTTTACGCTCTAATCCTTGTGAGAAGATTTGTTTAATAGATAATTGGATAAAAAATCATAAGACCTTAAATTCCTCATTAGACCCAAACTAATGAAAAAATTATCTCTGATTTTTGCACTTCTTTTTTCCTTCGCTTCCTACTCATTCAGTCAAAAGAGCAAGCCCAATATTTTATTTCTAATCGCCGATGATTGGTCATTTCCCCATGCGGGAGTATATGGGGATCCCATCGTTCGAACTCCTACTTTTGACCGATTAGCTAAAGAAGGGGCGTTATTTACCAATGCCTATACGGCTTCTCCTTCCTGTTCTCCTTCGCGAGCCTCGGTGCTTTTGGGCAGGTACCCCCATCAGAATGAAGATGGAGGAAATCTTTGGTCTGAATTCCCGGCTCAATACCCCACTTATGTTTCCATTTTGGAAAAGGCAGGGTATTTTACCGGTTCCACCAGAAAAGGATGGGGACCGGGTGATTTTCGGGTTAAAGGTCTGGAACATAACCCTGCAGGCAAGAACTTTAAAGATTTCAAAACGTTTTTTGAATCCAAAATGGAAGACCAACCCTTTACTTTTTGGTTTGGAAGCACTGACCCACATCGAACCTATGTACCCAACACAGGAATCCAAACAGGGATGGATTTGGAAGATGTAATCGTACCAGGTTTTTTCCCAGACAATGATTGCGTACGAAACGATATGTTGGATTATTATTTTGAGGTGGAGAGATTTGATCGAGAGTGCGGTCAAATTATCAAGATGCTGGAAGAAGCTGGAGAGCTCGACAATACCATCATTGTCATGACCAGTGACAACGGAATGCCTTTCCCTAGGGCAAAAGCCAATTTATACGATTATGGAACCAGAATGCCTTTGGTAATTCGATGGCCAGAAAAAATAGCGGCCGGTACCGTCATCGACGATTTTGTCAACTTTATTGATTTTGCTCCAAGCTTTGTAGAGGCTGCCGGACAAGAGCAGGAAACCATGACTGGCCAATCGCTTTGGCCTCTTTTGGCAGGGATACAGCAAGACCGAGGTCAAGTGTACCTAGAGCGTGAACGCCATGCCAATGTAAGGAAAGGAGATCTCTCCTATCCTATGAGAGCGGTTAGGGATCATCAGTTTTTATACATCCGAAATATGATGCCTGAACGAAACCCGGCAGGTGATCCGAGTGTGCATGTATCAGTGGGCCAATATGGGGACATAGATAACTCCATTACCAAGTTTTTGATCATGAATATGGAAGGTAACCCCATTCCTGGGCAGCCAGATTATTTCAAATTGGCATTTGAGAAAAGACCTGAGGAAGAGCTGTATGATGTGATCAACGATCCCTACCAACTAACAAACTTAGCGGAGGATAAGACCTATTCCGAAGTCAAAGCTAACATGAGGGCGAAACTTCAAAATTGGATGGAAAAAACAGGGGATTTAAGGGCAGCAGAACCCAGAAGTCTTTATTGGGATAAGGTACGATACACTCCGGACTATCAATTTGAAAATTACGATTTCAAAAAAATGATTGAGGAATATAGAATCATGCCTCCTTTCGGTAACTACCCAAAAGGAGGCATCCCCTGTTTAGATCAATAAGTTTATTTTACGATGATTGCCTCGATGGTCGGTTCATAACCAATTCTATGGGCCAGCACATATAATGAATCTCCGGCATTCCATTCAAATGGTTTAGTATACACCTGCCAAACGTCCGAGCTGGATTTTCTGTAACCTATGGAAGCACTAGGTGTTGGAGATTTTAATGCTACCAAGCCATCTTCATATAAAATAGCTGCAGGTTCTGTGGTTGGAGCCTGATCCATTCCTCCCCACCATTCTCTGACCATTTCCATTTCTGGTTTCGCTCCTAAATCCCCATAGTAATCGATCCAATCTAAATGCGCTTTTCGCAACTCCTCCAACTTGGCATCATATTCCGGGTTGCCCGCAAGATTGTTAAATTCCCAAGGGTCTACCTGTGTATCGTAAAGCTCCTCTTTGGGCTTTGTTTCATCAAACCAGCGCTCTTGTTCAGGAGTCAACTTCCCTTGCTCATGAAGCTCCAATAGATGAACCATCAAAGGGTTATTGAGTCTATATTGGATGTTTTGATAGTTAGGTCTATCAATCATGTAATTTCTAATATACTTATATCGTCCATCGCTTACTGCCCGAACCCTATCATATTCGGAATCCATTCGATCTCGTGCAGCATACACATATTTCCTAGGGGCAGATTTCTGAGGCCCTAAAAATGCTTGTCCTTGCATGGCAATAGGGATTTTCACTCCTGCCAAAGACAATACGGTTGGTCCAAAATCCACAAAACTCACCAATTCATTGGTCACAGATCCAGGCTCTAGGAAAGGTGCTTTGATCAAAAGTGGAATCTTCAGACCTCTATCGTAAATTTCTCTTTTGAAATACGGCATTCCATCTCCATGATCAGAGTAATAGAAAATGATGGTGTTTTCATAGAGACCTGCATCTTTTAACTCTTGAATAATCTCTCCTACTTGGGTATCCATCCGCATCACATTCGTAATAAACCGAGCCATGGTATGTCTTGAAATAGAATCATCGGGATAAACAGGAGGAATGGTCACTGAATCCGGGTCTACCAATAGAGGCTCATCCGCCCTTGCCCAAACTTGGGACTCATGGGAGATGGTCAAATTAAAAATGGAAAAGAAAGGTTGATTTGGATCAGGTCTGTTTTTCCAATGGGCAGTTCTACTGCTTTCGTCCCACATTGTTTTGGGAGCAACAAACTGATAATCCTCCTTGGAGTTATTGGTTGTATAATATCCAATCATCCGAAGGTATTCTGGAAAACCACGCATTCCATCTGGAAGAACTGTTGAATAGGTCTTGAAGCCATCAGGATAGGCCTCTAATGCATTCGCAGACATTCCCAAGGTTCGCATATTGTGGGCTCCGATCGAAGTTTGATAGGCCCCTGTGATGATTGCTGCTCTGCTGGGTGCACAAACCCCTGCCGTTGAAAAGGCATTGGTGTACTTTAAACTTTCGCTGGCAAATTGGTCCAATACCGGTGTTTTTCCCCCTGTCCCACCATAAGCCCCCAAGTGTTCCGGAGACATATCCTCATTCACAATCCATACAATGTTAGGATGTTCCGGATATTGAATTTCAGTTTCTTTTTCAGGATCTGTATCACAAGCAACTATTGAAATACTTGTGACCATAAGGAAAAGTAGATTGAAGCGAGACAGGATTTTCATCAAGGTTAATGGTGTTTTTAGGTAGATTGAAATTTAGAACTTTTATAAGAAAACACCATCATGCATGACCATTTAACCCACCACCCCTCTACTTTTTCCAGTATATTCTTCTAATAATTATGGACTTCAAGAAGATTTGTTTTGTATTAGCCTCAACCTTTGGTAAATTATTACCAAAACCCAATTTATCCATTTTATGTCTTCAAAGGACAAGCTTAACCGCCGAGAATTTATAGGGACTGCCGCCTCTATCGCAGCATCTTTTTCCATTGTTCCATCCCATGTCATTGCCGGATTAGGCAAAGTTCCCCCATCTGACCAAATCACCGTTGCCAATATTGGTTGCGGCACTCAGGGACTAAGAGAGATGGGTGGATTACTACTCAATCCCGCTATCAGGGTGGTAGCAGTATGTGATTCCAATAAATACACGGAAGATTACATAGACTGGTCTCCCTACGGCATTCGAAATGATATTAGAAAAGTATTGGGTGACGATTCCTGGTGGAGTAATATCAAGGGTATACCAGGAGGTCGGGACGTAGGACAAGCCTATGTAGAAAAATTCTATTCCAAGAATACGCCCGGAGGTACCTATTCGGGTTGTGCATCTTATGAGGACTTCAGGGAGCTCTTTGCAAAGGAAAAAGGGATCGATGTAGTAAAAATAATGACCCCAGATCATACCCATGCATCCATTGCCATGGAGGCGATGAAAAATGGAGTACATGTAGTGACCCACAAGCCCATTTCCAATCGATTGATAGAAGGAAGGAAAGTCATAGAACAGGCAAAATCTTCTGGGGTAACCACGCATTTATTGGCTTGGTCAGACCGACCTGAATACCGTCAGATCAAATCTTGGATGGACGAGGGATTGATTGGAGAATTAAAAGAGATTCACAACTGGTCTTACCGACCTGTATGGCAACAATGGACTAAAAGACCTACCGATACCCCTCCAATCCCAAAAGGATTTAATTGGGACTTATGGTTGGGTCCGGTTCCTGACATGCCTTACCATCCACATTACACCAATAATGTATTTAGAGGTTGGTACGATTTCGGAGGTGGATCAGTAGCCGACATGGGACATTATAGCCTTTTCCCCTTATTTGAAACCTTGGGAATAGATCAGTCCCCCGTTGCTGCAAAAGCATTTGGAACCACCACTCGAGAAGAAATCGACCATGTATACCATTGGGTGGAAAATGATGTGGCATTCCCTGCCAGCTGTATGATTAAGTGGAAATTTCCAAAACAAAAAACACTCCCATCTTTTGACCTGTTTTGGTACGATGGAGGGATGAAGCCTTTTGCTCCCGAAGAACTGGAAATGGAAGGAAAAGACACGCCTGAAGAAGGATTGATGCTCATTGGGACAAAAGGTAAAATCTTAGGAGGTTTTAGAGGTGAAAATCCCGTTTTACTTCCAAAAAGCAAAATGGACTCAAGACCAGCATCCGAAAAAATCAATTCCAGGGAAGTAAATAGAAAAACGGATATGTGGGTCAATGCGGTTAAGGAGAAGCAGCAAACCCCAGGAAGCTTCATAAGAGCTCAAACGATTACAGACACCATCAACTTGGGCGCCATTGCACTGAGGGCAAAGAAAAGAGTTGAGTTTGATGCAAGTATTCCAAAAATTACCAATGATGAATCTTCCAATGAGTTCCTGACCCGAACATATAGAAAGGGCTGGGAAATCTAGATTTTAAATAATTGCCGAACATTTTTTTCAACCAAAACATGAACGTTATGACAAACAGGAGAGAATTCTTAAAATCTGCAGGACTTGCCACTGCAGCATTGAGTATTGGCCTTCCGCAAATGAGTTTCAAGGAAAAAAAGGCAGACCCACTTTTCAAAATTTCCCTAGCGGAATGGTCTTTAAATAAAGCGCTTTTTGCAGGTAAGATAGATCATTTAGACTTCCCTATTTTGGCAAAGCAACATGAAATCGATGCGGTGGAATATGTCAATCAATTTTTCAAAGACAAAGCCACCGACATGGCCTATTTGAGAGAAATGAAAACCCGGGCAGATGGTGAAGGAGTGACCTCAGTCCTTATCATGTGTGATGGAGAGGGGATGTTGGGCGCTGCTACGTCAGAAGGCAGAAAACAAACGGTAGAAAATCATAAAAAATGGGTAGAAGCAGCCAAGTTTCTGGGTTGCCATGCCATACGCGTCAATGCCTATTCCGCAGTACCATGGAGTACCAATCCTGCAGATGAAAAAACTGCCATGGACATAACCAGTTCAGGCTTGAGACAACTCTGTGAATTTGCAGACGATTTTGACATCAATGTGATCATTGAAAATCATGGAGGCTTTTCGAGCAATGCCAAATGGCTGGCAGAAATGATCAAAGAGACAGGTCATCCTCGTGCAGGCACCTTGCCAGACTTTGGAAATTTCAGAATTGCATCGGAGGGTGATAAAAATATTTCCTACGACTCTTACCGCGGAGTGGATGAATTAATGCCCTACGCTAAAGGGGTCAGCCTCAAGCCAGTAGTATGGGACGATCAGGGAAGAGAACATCCCTTGGACTATACCAGAATGATAAAAATTGTTTTAGCCCATGACTTCCATGGCTATGTGGGAATAGAGCATGGCGTAGAAGGCCGAGAGTGGGATAGTATTTTTGAAATAAGAAGGGGCTTGGAGGATGTTAGAAGGACCCTGGAAGCAGAAGGGTAAAACCTAAAGGGAAAGGATTCAGTATTAGGTATTGAATCCTTTTTTTTAACCCCGAATATGAAAACAGAATTTTTATCAACTATTCCGGTTCTACCTTCTAGTGATATCGAAAGAGATTTACGTTGGTATGAGGAGAATTTAGGTTTTAAGAAAATTTTTGGCGACTCCATGTATGTAGGCATTCATTTCAAAACAGTTTGGCTGCATCTCCAATGGCATGCAGATACCGAAGATGATCCTTTACTCGGAGGGTCTGTAGTACGAATTTTTGTAAAAAACATTGAAAACTATTTCAACTCATTGGTCTCGAAAGGAGTGGTTCCAAAAGATAAATTAAGAAAGAATACCCCTTGGGGAACTCATGAATTTGGATTGTACGATTTGAATAACAATGCAATCTTTTTTGTAGAGGACGTTTAATCCGCTTTGGAATTTTCCAGTTGAAAATTGGTAAATATGATTTAGCACTATTTTTCTATGCTATATCATGGTCCAAGAGAGTATCTTTGAATTGAATGCATCCCATCCAAAAACTGTGACTTAGCCATGGAACAGATTCTAGCTGCACAGACTCTAACCTTGATTTTGGAAGATTCTCTATTGTTAGAAATAGAAGATTATGCCAACAATAGAAATTGAAAAAGCCAGATTCTCTCTGACTTTTTTTATGTCCTCAACCTAGTAACTTTAGCGAATGACACAACAATTAGGACAAATTTCACTTTTAGTCAATGACTATGATGATGCCATCGCTTATTATACCAAAACCCTGGATTTTGAATTGGTGGAAGACACTCCAATCAATGAAACCAAGCGATGGGTGAGAGTTTCCCCTCCCGGATCATCATGCCATCTGCTCTTAGCAAAGGCTGCAAATGAATCCCAAAAAGCACAAGTAGGCTTCCAAGCTGGTGGTCGGGTTTTTCTCTTTCTTTATACTGATGATTTTTGGAGGGACTATAAAAAATATACAACCAGAGGTGTGGAGTTTATTCGGGAACCCTCGAATGAGGATTTTGGGATAGTTTCAGTATTCAAAGATCAATACGGAAACCTTTGGGATTTGATTGAAAAGAAATAGATAATTCCTTATCGGTCTTGTCAAAAAAATTGTCTTTGGTCTGGCATTTCATTTAATTATTGAAACAATGACAAAAACTAAACGCAAACTCACCGAAATAGCCCGCCAAATGATGAGTGGTGTGGTGCAAGTGCATGTGGAAGGCTTTATAGAAGAAGACATTCAGTCTGTATTAAACCCATCCATAAAGATTCCTGGTAATTGGTCAGGATCTGGATTTTTTGTCAAGTATAAAGATTTGGAAGGCTATATAGTAACAAATGCCCACGTAGCTAGAAATGCTGTAAAAGTGGAAATCAGCTCCATGCTTACCAGCGAAGAGCGCTTCGAAGCAGAGGTCATTGGGCTTGTAAAACAGCTTGAACCAGATGTAGCATTAATCAAACTAACCGCGAAGGAGCTGATCCGCTTCAAAAAAATTGCCCTCCAACCCATCGAATATTTAGAACTTAGTGAAGGAATCAGTCCTTCTCGAGGCGAGGCAATCAAGGCCATTGGATACCCTTTGGGAATGATAGAACCGAATATCACCGGAGGGGAAATCACTAACTTCATATCTGGCTCAGAGTTTACCACAGAAAGATTTGTAACCAATGCTGCCATTAACCCAGGTAATTCAGGTGGGCCAAGCATCAATGAAGAAGGGAAGGTAGTAGGCCTGAATACCGCGGTAATGATTGATGCGGAAAATATTGGGTTTATTACTCCGGCTGGTTTTGTGAAAATAATCATCGAGAACTTACTGTTACTCAACGAGCCACATTTTGCAGACATCGGAGGAAAATTGCAGAAAAACGCAGAAAACTTTAATCGCTTTTTGAAGCAGTCCCAAGCGAAAGGTGTAATAGTTTCAAAAGTCCTAAAGGACGGATTTCTTGCAGAGGCAAAGATTCAACCAAGGGATGTAATTCTATCCATCAATAAAGTTTCCTTTGATCGACATGGCATTGTAATAGGCAAGGAGGGATTGTATAGACACAAAAACATCTATGATGTCATGAAGTTGGTCCCAATTGGTGAACCTGCTGAAATCACCTTCTTGAGAAATGGGAAAATCCATCATTCCAAAGCCCCAGCAATGCGGAATCCCATGAAGGGAATCATCTCCAACCCTATTTTGAATGAAAGAAGGTATCTTGAAGTCTTTGGAATGGTTATTCAACCTTTGAGTTTTGAGATTATCCAAGCAATTCAAGAAGTCGATTCCTATGCACAAATAGAACTATTGAAAACCATCGATCAGGACAACCCCATGTTGGTAGTGACTCATATCTACCAAGGCACACAAGCTGACGAAATGGAATGGCCACTTGGTGAAATGATCATCAAAGCAAACGATCAAGAAGTACACACCCTCGAAGAATTACAGAAAGAGATTGAAGAATGTAAGAGCGATTCCATCCTATTGGAATGTCTTAACGGAATTATCGGATATTTTCAAATTGAAGGAGCTCCCAAATCAAATTTGGATGAATTATCATAGGTCTGTAAACCAGGACAGACTTCCCTTTTGAGGAACGGTTTTCCTAGATCTTATAAAATAGTTTTTAAACTATTTCATTTTTCATGGGTTTGTTAATCAGAGATTGGTATTCAATCAAAAGCAAAAAGCGACAGCAATTTTTTTTAGTAAATTAGTAGTCAATCAATTATTGTATCTTATGAAGCTGATTTTTCCATTTCATATTCTCATCATTATTTTTTTGATGGTTTCAGCAGGATGTAAAACCACTCAACCGTCCACCAATATGAAAGCGAACTTGTTAGATGGAGAATGGGAAGCAAATTACATCATGGGAACTCCAAAAGGGATGCAGGAACTCTTCCCAAATGGAAATCCCACAGTGACCTTTCAAACTGCTGAAAATTCAATTTCGGGATTTGCAGGATGCAACATTTTCAATGGATCGTTTTCGACGGACGGTAATAAAATTACTATTCCAGAGAATTTGGCCGTCACCAGGAAAATGTGTCCAGATATTTCGGGAGAAAACACTTTTCTAGAGAGTTTGCATAAAGTGAATTCTTACTCGGTCACAGAACAAGGAAACACCCTGAACTTGATCATGGGAGATATGGCGATTATGAGACTAACCAGAAAATAATATGAAAAAGCTATTCATTGTACTTCTCACTTTTTTTTGCATGGCCAGCTTTGGTGTGAAGGCTCAAGACTGGAAGGTGATTGCTGAAAAAACAGTCAATTTTAAAGCAGAAAAAGATGTGGTAAATCCCATGCCAGGAGAGAGGAAAGTTGATAAAATCAGGATTAAATGTATCCAGGGAACGGTAAAACTTAAAAAAGTCCGAGTCTTTATGGCTGATGGTACAGAAAAAGAATATGATGCCAAAGGGGTGGGAGTACTGACCAATGGAATGACTTCTTTGGCTTGGGATCTTCCTGGCAAGGGTGGAGATCCAGCCTTGAAAAAAATAGAGCTGGAATATGATTCAGTTGGAAACATACTATTGACCAAACGGGCCAAGGTAGAAGTAGAGGCTAGAATGGCGGGCAAGTAACTTATTCTATTACCTATTCAACCGGATTACAGCTTATATTGCAGGAGTTTTGCATCTCCTTAAAACCCTCTAATTTTGAAAGAATCATCTTCTCAACCCAACAATCCACTTCATGGAATTAAACTCGTGGATATGGTAGAGCATTTGGTAAACTACTATGGCTGGGAAGAGCTAGGGCAGCGAATTACCATCCGATGTTTTACCCATGATCCATCGATCAATTCCAGTTTAAAATTTTTACGAAAAACTCCTTGGGCCCGGGATCGGGTGGAAGGATTATACCTCAAATCATTGAGAGATGCCAAGAAAAAATAACCCATTCAATTCCAATAAAAAAAGCCCGAAGGAATCTCCGGGCTTTTCGCTTTATGGGTTGTGGTTGTTATACGTAATTATTTAACATCACTGGCATCACCAGCATTAGGATGTCTTCGTTTTCGTCTTGCTCTGCTGGTAAAATCAAACCAGCTCTATTTGGAGCAGAGAATTTCAAGGTCACTTCTTTGCAAGAAAGGTTGTTCAACATTTCTACCAAGAATTTCGCATTGAATCCGATTTCAATATCCTCTCCATCATGCTCGCAAGATAGTCTTTCATTCGCTTCATTGGAGAAATCAAGATCTTCTGCTGAAATCATCAATTCACTTCCTGTCAACTTCAATCTTACCTGGTGAGTGGTCTTATTGGCATAGATCGCGATACGTCTCAAAGAACTTAATAATTCAGAACGATCAATGGTCATCAAGTTTGGATTCTCAGCAGGGATTACATTTTCATAATCTGGGAATCGCTCATCAATCAATCTACAAATCATCTTGATGCTATTGAACTTGAAATAGGCATTGGACTGATTGAACTCTACAGATACAGGCACATTCTCAGATGGTAAAGTAGATTTAAGTAAGTTCAAAGCCTTTCGAGGGATAATTAAACTTGCAGCATCCGAAGAAGCCACATCTACTCTTCTATATCGTACCAATCGATGACCATCTGTAGCCACAAATGTGGTATTGGTAGGACTTAGGTTAATGTAAACACCTGTCATTGCCGGTCTCAACTCGTCTGAGCTCGTAGCAAAAATTGTATTGGAAACTGCGCTCGCAAGCACCTCAGTGGACATGTCCACAGTAGTAGCATTGCTTACGGTTGGGATCTTAGGGAAATCAGTTGCATTTTCTCCCGCAAGTCTATATCGACCATTGTCAGAGCTGATTTCAACAGCATAAGTATCATGATCAATACTGAAAGTAACTGGCTGCTCAGGCAAGTTTTTCAAAGTTTCGATCAAAATACGAGCGGGGACAGCAATATTTCCATCTTCTTTTGCCTCTACGGCGATTTCGGTAATCATCGAAGTTTGAAGATCCGAAGCAGTAATGGTCAAAACACTGTCTTTTATCTCAAAAAGGAAGTTTTCCAAAATTGGAACAACAGGGTTGGTAGTCACCACACCGTTGATCGCAGAAAGCTGCTTGAGTAAGGCAGAAGAGGAAACAATAAATTTCATATCGAAGGGCTTATTAATTTTAATTCTCGCAATGGGGTAAATTTATAAATAAAATTGATTTAGAACTGACCCGAAACGTAAAGACTCGAAATTAATGTCAAGAAAATGTACTTTTTTACCTAGTTTATTTTTTTAGAATATTTTTGATGACGAATCCACCATACAATTGCTCCAATCAAAAGCAGAATGACAACGGGAGCCACCACGTTGATTAATTGCCAAAAAGTCTTTTGTTGGGCAACTTTTACTTTATTCAAAGGTCGGATTTGAAAAGTTCGGGCCCTAGAGGCAATGATCCCCTCGGGATCAACCAGGTATTTGACCATATTTCTCAACAATAATTTATTGGCAAAGGTCACTTGACTGAATGGGTCTTCTCCCAAGGCCAAGGGGCTTCCATCTTGAAGGCTTTTTTGGCTTTGAAATACATCCCCATCTCCAAAGACTACTACTTTCCCTTTGCCGGACTCTTTAAAATCTGTTTTAGAAAAGCCCTCAGGCAAAAATCTGTTCTTAAACAACGAAGTAAACTCTCCTTCCAGCAAATACGCCAAAGGCAAATTCCTAACAGAGAAAGCCTCTACCGGAGGTTCTTGTTCCATATCACTGAAAGCTACTCGAACAGGAGCAGGCAAAACCCGTGAGTTATTGGAGGAAAATATCAATGGAGTCTTTTTTACTCCCTCTGCCATTACAGTATCCAAACTACTTGCAAAACGATAATAAACCACATCCAATCCTTTGGTAATAGGATGAGTTTGCATGACACCTGCCTGAATGAAAAATGGCCAAGGCAATGGAACCATTTGATCCTGATTTCCAAAATTCCCGGCCATTACCGGAAAATAACCAAAATTCAAGTCCTGTATTAAGTCCTTATTTACCCGAATACCATACTTAAAAAGTAGGTTTTCCAGCCCTGAGTCCACCGGCATTGCCAAGGTCCCCTCTCCACCAGCTTCTGCAATATCTACTGCCACTCCATCCACCATAACTACTAGGTTACCTCCATTCATGACATATTGATCCAGTAGGTAAACCTCTCGATCAGAATAAATGTCTCTTGGCCCTTCTATGAAAATGATTTTAAAATTCTCCAAATCAGCGGGCGACTTGGCCTGTTCCAATGGAACTTTGAACAACTCAAATTCTCCATCCAATGCCTCTACAATTCCGTACCCTTCATCCTCTGCCATTTCTCCATGTCCCATGATCATAGCAATGGCTGATTCCTCCGGACTCACCAATTTCTTGATGGCATTACTCAACTCAAACTCTAGGTTTTCTATGGACTGATTCAAAATCTCATCAGGGCCCATTCCTCTTTCACCTTTTAATACCAAGGCCCCAGTTTCAAATTCTGCATTGCTGACCAAAATCCCTGGAAATATCAAAGTTGCTTGTTGTCCAGAATTTTGGCTTACATAGAGATTTGTTGGATTGATTCCATATGCTGTAAGTGAACCTATAAAATCCTCTTGCTCCGATTCTGCAACTGTCAATGGGTCAAAATATGAGAAGGTAATTTTCTCAGGGCTATAGGCATTAAAGGTTCTTACAGTCTCCTCTATGGATTTTTGCAACCTTCTCATTCCTCCAGGTAAGTCTTCACCCACCAGAAGAATATCTACGTGAATAGGTTCTGTCAACTCAGAAAGGACTTCTTCAGTTGCCGGATGCAAAGAATATCTCTTCTCCTCTGTCAAGTCAATTCTAAATCTGAGCAATTGAGCCAGCAGTGCTAAAATTAAAATACCACTTACTAGGAGTAGCCAAGACTTGACGCTATTTAATGATGACTTTTTCATTTGTTTTTCAAAGTCAAAACACTCAATCCAAGAAATAACCAAACCATTCCAAGCATAAAAAACACATCGCTTGAATCGACCACTCCCCTACTCAAATTGATATAGTGGAAACTCAAACTCAGCTCTTCTACCCAGTAGGCAAAATCCCCTACCTGAAGATCTGCTAAAGCAGAAAATCCAAAGTACAGCACAAAACAGAGGAATACGCCCAAGACAAACGCTAGTACTTGTTGAGAAGTCAATGCACTAGCAAAAAGTCCTACAGCTGCAAAGACCGCCCCAATCATCAATAAGCCGATCCAAGATCCAAAGAAACCTGCCTGGTCCAAATTACCTACAGGGTCTCCCAGCTGAACGATACTAAAGAAATAGAGTAAAGTGGGCAATACGGCCAACACCACCAAAAACAGTAAGGCAAAATACTTGGCAAACACGATTTGCAACAAGGAAAGAGGAGATGTGCGAAGCAATTCCCAGGTCCCGGTTTTTCGTTCATCTGCGATGGAACGCATTGCTATGGCTGGAACCAAAAATGTAAATACATAAGGAGTGTAAGTAAATAAAGCTTCTAAGTCGGCATATCCATATTCCAGCACACTACTTTCTGGAAATACCCATACGATCAGCCCTATTGCAATAAGGAACAAGGCCAAGACTAGATAGCCTAGGAGACTTCCAAAAAATGCATTTATTTCTTTGAAGAACAGACTTTTCATTGGGTTTATAACTGTTTATCAAAGGTCCTCAAGAATCTCGCATAGCTAATACCCACTCCAATGTTCAAATTCTTAGTTATGCTTGATTTCATTTAGTGATCTCTCTGAAAATTTGTTCTAAATTCTTTTTACTCTGGCTCATGCTCATCAAATTCAAGTTCTTTTCTTGGACGATTTTCATGACTACCTTCCTAGCCTCTGCAGGATCTTGGCAGGAAATCAAGAGGGAGGTATTTCCTTTTTTTCCATAAGCCGGAGTTCCAATGGATTCAAACCAACTCAACTCAAGAGCTTCCTCCGTTTCTAATTCCAGTTGAACTTCTGATGTCTTCGAGGTCAAATTTTCCAATGGCTCCGCAGCAAGAATCTTACCCTTATTGATGATTACCACATCATGACAAATCGCTTCTACCTCCTGCATGATATGGGTAGAGAGGATCAAGGTCTTTTCCTTGGCAATTTCAGAGATCAGATTTCTGATTTCCACCAATTGATTGGGGTCCAAACCTGTAGTAGGCTCATCCAGAATAATGACTTGGGGATCATGGATTAATGCTTTTGCCAGGCCCACTCGTTGTCTATATCCCTTGGAAAGCTGACCTATTTTTTTGTGCTGCTCTGGTAATAAACCCGTCTTTTTTAAAAGTTCCTCAATGCGAACAGTACGTTCCTTTCCCGTCACTCCATAAATACCTGCAGAAAATTCCAGGAATTCCCTCACATACATATCCAGATAGAGCGGGTTATGCTCTGGAAGATACCCTATCAAAGGGCTTACTTCTTTAGGGCTTTGTAAAGCATCTTTCCCCATCACCTGAACTTGGCCAGCATCTGCCTGAATAAATCCAGTGATGATTTTCATCGTGGTGGATTTGCCTGCTCCATTGGGACCGAGAAATCCTAAAATTCTCCCAGGCATGGCTTTGAAAGACACTTGATCCAGTGCTTTCTGAGTTCCGTACAGTTTAGATAATTGGGATACTTCTAAGGACATGAGTTTAATTTACAAGATCAAAAGTAAGCAAAAATTATAGTTTCCATGGCTCATTATGATTTGATAGCTTTTCGATCCAAAAGCATAAAACCGGAAACAAACTTTACTTATTTCACCAGAGGATGAAGCCTACTTTCCTCTGCCTAAATTTTCCAACAGCAGGTCAATTTTTGTGATGCCTACGTATTCTGCTATCAGTTCTTTTCTAGCATTATAACAAAAAATAGATGGCACACTTCTGATCTGATAGTAGCTAGCCACATTCATATCAGCATCCAACAGAAAGTGCACAAAGCTTTTGTCTTTGATTCCTAGTTCCTCGACAAACCCAATCATTTCTTCTTTGGGTTGCACGGTCGTGAAAATGAGATTATAGTCTTTAAACTCATCTATTCGCTCAGAAATCTTACCCAGCTCTTCCTGGCATAAATGGCACGTAGAGTTGAAATAAATAAAGAGCGTAGGTTTATTCTGAGCCAGTTGATGAATAGAGTTTGCTTTTCCATGAATATCATTCAATGTGAAATCAGGTAAATCCTTCGGAGCAGAAAGGGCTGGTAATACCTCTACATTTGCATTGTCAGAGGAATATGCCAAATAGGCTGTACATCCCAGAAGTAAGGTAAATAAAAGGATCAGATTTACTTTTTTCATAGTAAGAATTCAAAATGATTGAGGGCTCAAATTAAACACTAAACTCGCTGAAAGCAATTTAATTACTTGGGAATAGCCATCCATTGCTTTTGTTTTAAATAGGCTGGCTAAAAAAGAAAACACCCACAATATTAAATAAAATCGTGGGTGAATAGGCTCTTATAGAACTTGCCAGAAAATTTACTTTTTCCCTTTTGGCCTTAAAGGTCTGCACTCTACATCTGTCACAAAATAATTAGGATGGGTTTCCAAGGTTTGAATCATGGTAGTAGCCACATCAATTGGCCTCATCATATGTTCATGTGCATCCACTCCCGGAATATCGTCAAAGAAATTGGTTTGAATGGAACCCGGATAGATGGTAGAAACTTTGATACCAAAGTCTCTTAATTCCATGTATAAGGAATGGGAAATCCCTCGAACAGCATGCTTGGTTCCTACATAACCAGCGAATTTGTTCACTCCATTTAATCCAGCGATAGAAGCTACATTCAAGATGTGCCCCTCATCAGCTGCCTTCATGGCAGGAATCAAGCGTTTGGTAGTGTAGAAAATTCCATGAACATTGGTATCAAACATCGCCTTCCAATCCTCAGAAGAAAATGTCTCTGTGTCACCTGCCACTCCAAAACCAGCATTGTTCACCAAAATCCGAATATCACTCCCAAGCTTTGCTACGGTAGATTGAAATGCATTTTCAACAGCCTCTTCATTTGCCACATCGCAAGAAAAAAAGTGGAAGTTTTCATGTTTAAAATCTGGAGCATTTCTCCCCCATCCTGCTACCACTGTTCCTTTTTCTACTAATTGCTTCACCACTTCCAGACCTACTCCTTTACTTACTCCAGTTACTACTGCTATTTTTCCTTTTAATTCCATATCGTTATTTTCTTGATTTCACCATAAAAAACATTTGAATTGAAAATAGTTCTTTAAAAACAGTATTTATGGTATTTCTTTCAAAGGAAAACTCAAGCGTCAAGTAATTTTCTAAATTTGATTTTATAGAATTTAACCATCAATCATGAAAAAAATAATATTACCCTTACTTATCGCGCCTATTCTAGGTGCAGGAACTGTTATGGCACAGTCCTCTCTTAGACCAGAAATAGACTCCAAGGCGAACTCTATTGAATCTAAGGTCATCGAATGGAGAAGAGACATCCATATGCATCCCGAATTGGGAAATCAAGAATTTAGAACTGCCAAAAAAGTAGCAGATCATTTGAGGTCCTTAGGAATTGAGGTAACTGAGGAGGTTGCGGTAACTGGTGTTGTCGGATTTTTAAAAGGAGGAAAACCCGGTCCAACTGTAGCATTAAGAGCTGATATGGATGCCCTTCCTGTCACTGAAAGAAATGATCTTCCATTCAAATCTGTAAATACTGCCACGTATAATGGTCAGGAAACCGGTGTCATGCATGCCTGTGGACACGATACCCACGTGGCTATCTTAATGGGTGTTGCTGAAGTTTTGGCCAGCATGAAAGATGAGTTGGAAGGAAATGTAAAGTTCTTTTTCCAACCTGCTGAAGAGGGAGTGTATGGACAGGGAATGGCAGGTGCAGAACTCATGGTAGCAGAAGGAGTCATGGAAGATGTTGATGCCGTATTTGGTCTTCACATTGCCTCTCAAATGGAAGTAGGAAAAATCGGTTATCGATCTGGCCCTGCTATGGCAGCTGTTGATAATCTTGAAATTACTCTCAAGGGTCGTCAGGCTCATGGAGCCTCACCTTGGTCTAGTGTTGATCCGATCGTCACATCTTCCCAAATCGTAATGGGTTTACAAACTATCTTGTCAAGAAGTGTTAATATCACTGAAAATCCTGCGGTAGTTACTGTTGGTGCCATTCATGGTGGGATCAGACATAACATCATTCCGGAACAGGTAGAAATGATCGGCACTATCCGAACTTTCGGAGATGAACAACAAGAGCTAGTTCATAAAAGAATTACAGAAATCGTAACCAATATAGCAGAAAGTGCTGGCGCGGAAGTTGATTTGAAAATTGAAAAACTTTATCCCTCTACAGTAAATGACCCTGCTCTGACTGCGACTATGTTGCCCACCTTGCAGGCTGCAGCCGGTGAAGGAAATGTTATTTCGATGCCTCCTGTAACAGGTGCTGAGGATTTCAGCTTCTTCCAAAGAGAAAAGCCAGGATTATTCATCAATTTGGGTGGAATGAAAAAAGGTGGAGATCCTACCACTACCCCTTCTCACCATACTCCAGGATTCTATATTGACGAAGGTGGGTTCACCTTGGGAGTAAGAGCATTGAGCTATTTTGTCGTAGACTATATGGGAATGCAATAATAGAATTATTTCATCAATGGATTAAGATTTTCTATAAAGCAAGATTGGCTTAAATGAATACCCAGATCTTAAGGTTCTGGGTATTTTTTATGCTTATGGACATGATATCTCTTAAACAAGTCAGTCCAAATAGAATTACAGTAGATTTTCCTACATTAGAGAATAATAAAATTTTTAGAAAAGTCAACAAGGACAGCACTTTTAACTGTATTGATCATTCACTAAAACCAAGAAAATTGAAAAAGCTCTTAATACCATTTCTCTTCCTTTCTATAGCCAGTTTCGGCCAATCCAAACTCCGCCCAAAAATCGACCAATCTTCCGATCAAGTGGAATCCAAGGTCATTGAATGGAGAAGAGATTTTCATCAGAATCCTGAATTAAGCAATCAAGAATTTCGCACAGCAAAAGTTATTGCAGAGCATCTTCGTTCACTTGGAATGGAAGTCACTGAAGGCGTAGCTAAAACGGGAGTAGTAGGAATTTTGAAAGGAGGAAAACCAGGGCCTATGGTGGGGCTTAGAGCAGATATGGATGCTTTGCCGGTAACTGAACGTGCCGATGTACCTTTCAAATCAACAGTAACCACCACTTTCAATGGACAAGAAACAGGTGTCATGCACGCATGTGGACATGATTCCCATATGGCAATTATGATGGGAGTCGCTGAGGTTTTGGCCGGAATGAAGGACCAATTAGAAGGATCTATAAAATTTATTTTCCAACCCGCTGAGGAAGGTGTGTATGATGGTAGTATTGCTGGAGCTGAACTCATGGTGAAAGAAGGAGTAATGGAAGACGTAGATGCCATCTTTGGATTACATATTTGGGCACAAATTGAAGCAGGAAAAATAGGATATAGGTCAGGGCCATTTTTAGCAGCGGTAGATAATCTCAAAATCACTGTTAATGGAACCCAATCTCATGGTGCAACTCCTTGGTATGGGGTAGACCCTATTGTAAGTTCTTCCCAAATTGTGATGGGGCTTCAGACCATTCTTTCTAGAAATGTAAATATTACCGAAAACCCTGCAATCGTTACGATAGGAGCTATCCATGGAGGGATTCGCTCTAATATTATCCCCGAAGAGGTAAATATGATAGGAACCATCCGGACTTTTGGGGATGAACAACAAGCATTGGTGCATAAACGAATCACTGAAATTGTAACAAATATTGCTGAAAGCTCAGGAGCATCCGCAAAGGTAGAAATCGGGAAACTTTATCCTTCCACGGTGAATCCGCCTGCTTTCACCTCTCAAATGCTTCCGTCTCTTAAAGGGGCCGCTGGAGAAGAAAATGTAATTGCAATGGATCCGATAACCGGTTCAGAGGATTTCAGCTACTTTCAACGTGAAAAACCAGGATTTTTCATCATGCTAGGAGGTATGAAAATAGGAGGCGATCCTTTAACAACAGCCTCTCATCATACCCCAGATTTCTATCTTGAGGAAAGTGGATTCAAACTTGGGGTCCGGGCATTGAGTTATTTGGTAGTAGACTATATGGGAATGCAATAAATAACCCTAAATGAATGAAGCCGCGATTTCACATGAAGTCGCGGCTTTTTTTATCATTGATCAAACCACCTAGGTGGCGTAGCTTGCTTAACTATTGAAATTACAGAAGTAGCAAATTCCTACATTCTTTTCACTAATTCTTCCATAATTTTTGCCATGATCGGCTCTGCCATCGCGGCTGCTTTCAATACCTCTGCAATGGTTACTCTTTTTATCTTCCCTTCCACACCCAAATCGGTAATAGCTGAGATTCCAAAAACCTCTATCCCCATTTGTCTTGCCACTATTACTTCAGGAACAGTACTCATCCCTACTGCATCTGCCCCTATTGTTCTTAAGTATTTATATTCAGCGGGGGTTTCCAAATTGGGGCCCTGTACTCCTGCATAGGTTCCGGTATGAAACATGAATCTATACTCAATGGCAATTTCTTCAGCCAATTGGATCAATCGCGTTGAATAGGCATCACTCATATCAGGAAACCGTACTCCAAACTCATCTAAATTCTTACCGCGAAGAGGGTTCTCAGGAAACAAGTCTATATGATCATTGATGATCATTACCTCACCTACATGCTGTGATGGGTTTAATCCTCCTGAAGCATTAGAGACCAATAATTGACTCACTCCCAATAGCTTCATCACTCGTACCGGGAAAGTCACTTCTTTCATAGAATAGCCTTCATAATAATGAAATCTACCTTTCATGGCCACCACCCTCTTCCCATGAATGGTACCGAAAATCAATTTACCTGAATGGCTTTCCACCGTAGAAACCGGGAAATGCGGAATTTCGCTATAATCGATTTCAATATCTACATGAATTTTCTCTCCTAGTTTACCAAGACCTGTTCCCAGAATAATTCCGATATTCACGGATTCAGAATGGAGGTTTTGTATAAATTGAAAAGCTTCTTTAATCTGATCTGAGTAGTTCATGGTCTGCATAATTCTTAATTAGTAAAGATATTAAAATTGACCATTGTGTGAACACTTCATGGATATAGCCTGTTGTTTTGACTTAAAAACAAATGAAATGATCAAAATCATCGTAGGAACCAACCGAAAAAACTCTGTTTCCAAAATTATTGCCGAATTATATCAGTCTATTCTAAAGGAGAAAGGAGCTGACTCTGAAATTCTGGAATTGGAAAACCTACCCATTGATTTTATTGAAACCGCTTTATATGAAAACAATGGAAAAAATGAGGATTACAATCTCTTCCATGACAAATTCAAGGAAGGCGAAAAATTTGTATTTATCATCCCGGAATACAATGGTTCCTTTCCAGGTATTTTAAAAGCGTTCATTGATGGGATGACTTATCCCAATATTCTCCAAAATAAAAAAAGTGCCCTAGTGGGCATCTCTTCTGGAATCGGGGGAGGTGGCATCGCTTTGAGCCACCTCACCGATATATTCCATTATTTGGGGATGCATGTCCTTGCTCTCAAGCCTAAGCTTGCCAAAATAGAGCAAAATATGTCAGATAACCTGCTCACCAACAGGCTTTACATGGACTTATTGCATTCCCAGGCAGACATGCTGCTAGAGTTTTAGCATTTAGTCCACATTATCGTGTAAGAATCTATTATTTCCTAGAATCTCATTGTCATCGTTCAGGTTATACTTACTGATATTTTGCTCTGAACTATGCTGAGGCTCATTCAATTTCACATTCTTACGCTGGTAAGCAGGAACTTCCATTTTCTCCTTTAATTCTTCTGGAGTTGGATTGAAAGTTCTATTACCTCTTAATTTTTCGAAACGCTCATGAGCTCTTTGAATCGCCTTTTGTTTCATTTGCTCATAGTAATCATTTGCGAACATTGGAGCTTCTGGCTCTTCCTCTTTCTTTTCGGGCTGAGGCTCACTTTTCTCCTGCTCCTCGTATAAATCATGAACGATTTTCTTTGGCTCAGGCTTCACAAATTCAAACTCTGACCTCTCTTCTTGCTTTGGCTTCACTTCGAAGTTGAACTCTGGTTCCACCTCTTCATTTTCCACTTTCTTAACCGGCTTCTCTTCTGCTTGTTTATTGGCCACAGGAGCTGCTTTTGGGAAAGAAAATACAAAGGTTGAACCATTGCCTACTGCTTCTTCTTTTACTTTTTCACTTTTTCCGGAATCCAAATTGATCACTGTCTTTACAGCTTCCGGCTCTGGAGTTTTATCTGCCACACTTGGAGCAATCACCGGGGTTGGCAAAGGCGTCTTCATCTCTGCTTTTTTAGCTGCCCCTTCCAATCGATCCATTTCAAAACCAGTAGCAATCACAGTTACACGAATCGCCTTCCCTAGTTCCACGTCAATACCCTGACCAAAAATCACTTCTGCATTATCTCCGGCTTTCTCTTGAATGTATTCAGTGATTTCACTCAACTCATCCATGGATAATTCTTCATCCTCACCAGACATGATGGAAAGAAGAATCTTCTCCGCTCCCTTAATATCCACGTTGTTCAACAGTGGAGAAGAAATTGCAGCACCCGCTGCTCGGATTGCTCTTCCTTCGCCTTCTTCAGTAGAAGATCCCATCACTGCTGCACCCGCATCTTTCATGACGGTTTTCACATCCTCAAAATCGACATTGACATCTTGATGGATGGTAATGATTTCAGCAATGGATTTTGCTGCGGTAGTGAGGATATCATCCGCTTTTCCAAAAGCAGTTCTGATCGCTAAATTACCATAAATCTCTCTCAGCTTATCGTTCAAAATCACCAGCACGGTATCGCAATTTTCACGTAGTGATTCAATCCCTTGCTGCGCAACGTTCATTTTCTTTTTACCCTCAAACATAAACGGAGCAGTCACAATACCCACCGTTAGTATGTTTAATTCTTTTGCAATTTTGGCAATGATTGGAGCTGCACCTGTTCCGGTACCTCCACCCATTCCTGCTGTAATAAATACCATTTTGGTATTATCAGCCAATAGCTCACGAATCTCATCCTGGGACTCGATCGCTGCATTTTTACCTTGCTCAGGATTTGCTCCTGCGCCTAAACCTTCTGTAAGGTTTGCTCCCAATTGAAGTCTCAAAGGAACCGGACTGGATTTCAAAGCTTGTGCATCTGTGTTGACCACGACAAACTCCACATCTTTAATTCCTTGGCTGAACATGTGGTTCACGGCATTGGAACCGCCTCCACCAACGCCAATCACTTTGATAATCGACTTTTGATTTTTTGGAAGATCAAATCTGTAATCTTTCATGTTATCTGACATATTTATTTATTTGGTGAATTATTTTCAGTTGTTAGTAAAAAGGTTAATTGGGGAAATAAAAAGCAAAGCCAAGTATCTCCCCTCAATCATAAGCCCTAGTAGGTAATATCATCTCCGATATCATCGGTAATCAAACCTTTCAGCTTAGCACCGATACTTCGGAAAATATCTTTTGAAATCAATTCTTTATTTTCTTGCCTCACGATCGGACCCGAATTGGCAAGTCTTTGTTTGTATCCTTCTTCCCGGTCATCCAGGGATTTAAAGCCCGCTAAAACAAGTCCTACAGAGGTGGCATACATAGGAGATTTTACATCTTCTACCACTGACTTCCCTAAATGCTCATTAGGATAACCGATGCGGGTATCCAATCCAGTCATGTATTCAAATAGCTGACTGATGAATTGCAATTGAGACCCCCCTCCTGTCAATACAATCCCTGCTGCAAGTTTCTTGTAGTGACCTGATTGCATAATCTCGTTTTGGACGATCTCAATGATTTCTTCCATTCTTGCCTCAATAATCGAAGCCAGATTCCGAATAGAAATCTCTTTAGGAGGTCTATTTCTTAATCCAGGGATGGAGACGATTTCATTTGGATTCGCTTCATTGGCAATGGCCTTTCCAAATCTGGTTTTCAATAGCTCTGCTTGATTTTGCATCACCATACACCCTTCTTTGATATCGGTAGTGATGATGTTTCCACCCAATGGAATTACTGCTGTATGGCGGATAATATTTTCATAGAAAATGGCAATATCTGTAGTCCCTCCACCAATATCCACTAAACAAACCCCTGCTTCTTTTTCCTCATCACTGAGTACAGATAGGGAACTTGCCAATGGCTCGAGAATCAACTGCTTGGAAGTGAGGTTGGCTCTTCGAACACATCTATTGATATTATTAATGGCGGTTGTTTGTGCGGTGATAATATGGAAGTCCGCCTCCAGACGAGTTCCGGACATTCCTACAGGATCTTTGATCCCGCCTTCATAATCGACGGTGTAATCCTGAGGCATCACATGGATGATGCTGTTACCCGGAGGAACGACAATATTCTCCATGTCGCTGGAAAGTCTCCTTACGTCCTCTACCGTAATCTCATCTTCCGTTGGAGTTCGCATGATGCTTCCATGCACGATTTTGCTTTGAATGTGCTGTCCTGCAATCCCGACAATGACTTCTGCAATATCCACATCAGCCATTTCAGAGGCATCTTCGACCGCCTTTTGGATAGCATGCACAGTTTTGTCTATGTTGGTGACAACACCACGATTGACACCGTCAGAAACGGCTTTTCCCATTCCGAGTACTTCGAGTTTGCCAAACTCATTTTTTCGGCCGATGATCGCACAGATTTTGGTGGTTCCAATATCCAGTCCGACGATTAGTCTGTCATTTTCCATTCCCAAGCTATTATTCACAAACAATTTGATCTTTAAACTTTACGCTCACACGCTCATAGGCATTCCAGCCTTTTCGCGGTAATATCTCCTTATAGAAGACTTCAATTTTCTTAAATTTCTCGGCGATGTCTTTAGCATCTCCGAATTCGATGACCTGCTTACCTACTTGCTGCATCAATCGAATATCCGTTTTGGAATTCACTTCCAATTCCGGAATCTGAGCAGACCAAAAATCATCCTCAACGATGAAATTGATCAGGTCCATCAGTTCGGGCATTTGTTCCATCACATCGCCCTTATCCATCAATTGCTCGGCTTGTTTGCCTTGCAAAATCAATACTCTACTCGTATAAGAAGGTGAAGTAGGAATTACTTTTCCCTCCACCGTGATATATCCATCCGCAGCATAGGACCGTGCAATTCTTGCAATAGGTTGGTGCTGCTGAATCTTAAGATTCAATATGCCTTTTTGACCAATGGAAGCTTCCATTGATTTAATAAAAGGATGACCTGCCAGTCTTTTCTCCACTTCTTCCAATCTCACTTCTTCCAACATTAAGCCTGCTTTTAATTCAGGAAAAGCGGATCGCATGATCTCCTGTATTTCTTTCTCCTCTACAAAGTAGACTCCACTGACTCCATCGATATTTATCTCAGTACCTTGAAAAGTCTTATACAAGGTTTGTTTCTCCACAAATCCAATGAAGCCGACCAGCACCATACATAGCACCAGAAAAACAAGCGTCTTTTTGATCCTGATCTTTTTCATACTGTGTTTAATTTTTGTCTAGACTCCATCCAGGTAGCGATTCCCGGAACCAAACGATCTATATCTCCAGCTCCAAGGGTCACTAAAACTTCGGGAGCAGATTTTTCCAAATAGCCCATCAGATCTGCCTTACTAACCAAGGTCTTTTTCTTAGACCCAATTTTCTCCAAAAGCATGGCGGAGCTTACTCCCTCAATAGGCAATTCCCTTGCAGGATAGATATCCAATAAAATCACCTCATCAGCCAATGAAAGACTCTCAGAAAATCCTTCTGCAAAATCCCTGGTTCTGGAATACAAGTGAGGTTGAAACACCACGGTAAGTTTACTGGTAGGGTACATGGCAATCACAGAACTTAAACAAGCTCTGATTTCCTCAGGATGATGCGCGTAATCATCAATATAAACCAGGTGATTCTGGTTGACATGAATCTCAAATCGCCTTTTCACCCCTTTGAAAGATGCAAGTCCTTTCCTTATTTCTTCATCGGTGATTCCGTGTTCCGTAGCAATGGCAATGGCGGCCAAGGCATTTTCAACATTATGAAAACCTGGGATATACAATTCCAAATGAGGAATTACTTTTTTACCATCTACATAATCGAACAAGAAAGATCCAGGTCGAGCTTGTATATTCTCTGCTCTAATTCCTTCGGATCTTAACCCATATTTTCTGGTGATCACTTTTGGTAAGCGATCCGCACCTAGTCTATCTGCGGCATTAAACTGGATAAATAGTTTGCCCTTTTTGTCAATCAGCTTTACAAAGTCTCCAAATCCATCTAAAATGGTACTTTCATCCCCATAAATATCCAGGTGATCCGCATCCGTACTAGTCAAAACAGCCTCATTGGGATGCAACCTCATAAATGATCGGTCAAACTCATCCGCTTCCACCACAACAAATCGTTGCTTTTTGGATTTCTTTTTGCCCAAAATCAGATTACTCTGATAGTTTTGGGTAATGCCTCCCAAGAAAGCAGCAATAGGTTTTCCAGCATCCTTGAATAAATGGGCAATCAAAGAAGAAGTGGTTGTCTTCCCATGTGTTCCTGCTACCGCGATGGTATAGAAATTCTCAGTCACCATCCCCAGCACTTCTGATCTCTTTTTCAAAGTGAAACCTTTCTCCCTGAAATAGGCTAACTGAACACTATCTTTTGGCATGGCCGGAGTCCACACAATCAGACTTGATTCTGGAGACTTCTTGATCGCTTCAGGAATGTTTTCTAAAGAGTCATCAAATGTCACAGTCATGCCTTCGCCAATCAATTCCTCTATTAAAGGTGATGGCGTACGGTCGTATCCAGACACTGCATATCCTTCATGGTTGAACCATCGAGCAAGGGCACTCATGCCTATGCCTCCGATTCCTAGGAAATAAACCCTATGTATTCCTTCGAAGCTCATGCTACTAATTGTTCCATTTCTTTTCTGATGGCAATGGCCGCATCCGGCTTTGCCAAACTCTTTATATTCATTCCTAATGCAAGCCCAATAGCCGGGTCCTCCATCAGTTCATCTACTTTCAATTTCAATTTCCCTACAGCTTCTTGATCCTTCAGTAACCAAGCCGCATCATGACTTACAAAAGCCATCGCATTTTTGGTCTGATGATCCTCCGCTACATTGGGAGACGGAATGAAAATCACCGGTTTTCCTACTAAAGACAATTCAGATACTGACAATGCTCCTGCTCTGGAGACAATCACATCCGCTGCCGCATAAGCCAAATCCATTTCTCGGATAAATTCCCTTAAATGAATATTTTTCAAACCTGTTTTTTCGGTCTTTTCAAGCATGTCCTTGAAATAGTATTTACCAGATTGCCAAAGCACTTGGTATCCCTCTTTATCCAAGGATTTCATATCTTTTAAAACCGCCTGATTTAAAGTTCTTGCTCCCAAAGAGCCACCTAAAACCAACACCGTTTTCTTTTCTTTCTTTAGCTTAAAATGTTTGAGGGCCTGCTCTTTTTTTCCAGATAAATCCAGAATATCCTTCCTCACAGGATTTCCTGTATAAGCAATCTTTTCAGCTGGAAAGAATCGCTCCATATCAGGGTAAGCGACACATATTTTATTTGCTTTCTTGGCCAATAATTTATTGGTCAGTCCTGCGTAAGAATTCTGCTCCTGAACTAAAGTGGGAATACCCATTCTTTGCGCTGCAAACAATACCGGACCACTGGCATATCCTCCTACACCTACCACCATATCTGGCTTAAAATCCTTTACCATTTTTCTGGCTTGCATCAGGCTATTCAAAAGCTTGAATGGAAACTTCAGATTTTCCAAAGTCCACCTCCTCTGTAATCCTGCTACTGGCAAACCTTCAATTTGATAGCCGGCCTCTGGAACTTTTTGCATTTCCATTTTGCCAAGCGCCCCAACAAATAAAATCTCACTGCCTGGAAATTCTTCTTTCCAAGCATTGGCAATGGCGATCGCAGGGTAGATATGTCCCCCTGTTCCCCCTCCACTGATCATGATGCGATATGTTCTATTCGTTTCGATACTAAGCTGTTTTTAATCTTGATTTATTCGTAGCAGTCACGCTACCTACTTCTTCATCTTGATGGTCCCCTCTACTTACCGACAGAATTATTCCCAGGGAAATCCCTGTAAATACCAATGAGGTTCCTCCCATACTCAGTAAGGGTAAGGGCAAACCAGTAATAGGTCCCAATCCAACTGCCACGGCCATATTGACCAAAGCCTGAATCACCAAAGCAAAACTGAGCCCTGCCGACAACAAGCCGCCGAATGCCTTATTGGAATTGGCTACGATTCTCATTCCTCTGTACAGCAAAGCCAAGTACAGAAACAGTACAGATGCTCCACCTACCAATCCATACTCTTCGATAATGATCGCATAGATAAAATCTGAATAAGGGTGTGGTAAAGAATTTCGCTGTTCACTATTTCCAGGACCTTTCCCGGTAACTCCTCCAGTAGCAATGGCGATATAAGATTGTTCCGCTTGGAAAGGCACTTCCTCCTCATCCATAAATGCTTCAATTCTGGAGAAGAAAGTCTCTCCTCTTTGTCCCAAGAACACTGCTGCCGTCAATCCAAGCATTCCTACCATGACCACCATGGCCAGGTATTTTACAGGAACCCTACCCACAAACATGATCAACAGGCAAGTCAACAATAGCAGAATTGCTGTTGACATATTTGCCAATGCGATCAATAAACAGATCACCCCGATGGCAATGATGATGGGAACAAAAGTGTTCTTGAAATCTTTGATATTGTTCTGCTTACTGGCTAGCATCGCTGCCAAGGCCGCAATCAGGGCCAACTTCGCCAAATCAGAAGGCTGGAACGCTTGATTAATCAAAGGAATGGTCAACCATCTATTTGCCTCATTGATGTTGGACCCAAACATGTAAGTAAACAACAACAAAGGAATAGAGAGGTACATGGCCAACCTGGCGTAAAGCGCATAGTTCCTATAAGGAATTTTATGGGCAAACCACATCACCACCAAAGAGACAAATACCAAAAACGAGTGTCTGAATAAATAGACCTCGGTATTTCCTCCTGCATATTTATAGGCCAATGATCCCGTGGCTGAATACACCACCAGAATACTGAAAAGAGACAATAAGATCACAATCCCCCAAATGAGAGGGTCTCCCTTAAAGTGCTCATCTATCCATGCCTTAAATTGATTCATGCGATGGTTTCTGGTTTGAGTTCATTTACTGCGGTTCGAAATTGTTCTCCCCTATCTTCATAATTTTTAAATAAGTCAAAACTTGCACAGGCTGGAGACAGTAGTACCATGTCTCCAGCTTTTGCCAACATTTTGCCCCAGCTTACCGCTTCTTTCATACTCTGCGTTTCGCGGATATCTTCAATGCTGTTTTGAAAAGCATCTTTCAATTTTTCATTATCCTTACCTAGACAAATGAGTGTTTTCACTTTCCCTTTTACCAGGCCTTGAACTGTACGATAGTCATTCCCTTTATCTACTCCCCCGGCAATCCAAATCAATTGATTTTTAAAAGCATCCAACGCATAGGCTGTAGCCTCCACATTGGTTCCTTTACTGTCATTGATAAAACTGACTCCGTCAATTACTCTGATCAATTCCATGCGGTGAGAGGCATTCTTGAAAGAGGATAAGCCAGCTTTCAATTGCTTTTCATTCACTCCTGCTAATAAACAAGCTGTTCCTGCGCCTAAGGCATTCATATAATTGTGCTCCCCTTGAAGAGGAAACTCTTTTACTGGAATAGAAACAGACTTTTCATCAGTTTTCAACACCAGGTTTTCCCCATCAAAATACCCCCCATTCTTCTGAGGTGTCTTGGTAGAAAACCAAAGCTTTTCCGGTCTGAACTTTACGCCCTCAAGACCCTCTGCTGTCAATGGATCGTCCAGATTTAAAATAGCTTTATCCCTAGGCCCCATATTTTTGAACAAGCCCATTTTGGAATGCACATAATTCTGCAATTGATAATCATATCGATCCAGGTGATCCGGAGTAATATTGGTCAAAATGGCAATGGATGGTCTGAAGCAGAAAAATCCATCGATTTGGAAACTACTACATTCAATCACCCACCAATCATGATCTTCTTCCAGTAATTGTGCTGCCCAGCTCTTCCCTACATTTCCAGCCAACCCTACATCAAACCCTGCAGTTTTAAACAAATGATAAGTCAGTAGTGTCGTGGTCGTTTTTCCGTTTGTGCCAGAAATAGCAATCACTTTTCCTGCACTGAATCGATTGGCAAACTCCAATTCATCAATTACTGCAATCCCTTCGTCCATCGCTTTCATCACGATATAAGTATTGCCAGGAATACCGGGAGATTTAACAATCAAATCCGAATTCAATATGATGGCTTCGGAATGAAGACCTTCTTCATACGGAATCTCTTCGACTTCCAACTTCTCTTTTCGTGCCTCACTAATGCGCCCTGAATCTGAAACCCATACCGCATAGCCCTGCCGTTTTGCGAGCAATGCTGCTCCCAATCCGCTTTCGCCTGCACCAAGTATGGCTATTTGTTTCATATTCGTTTTATCTCAATTTCAATGTTGCCAAGGTGATTACTGCCAGTAGGATTCCAACAATCCAAAACCTGGTCACAATCTTTGGCTCAGGAATATTTTTCTTTTGATAATGATGATGCAAAGGTGACATCAGGAATATTCTCCTTCCCTCCCCATATTTCTTTTTCGTGTATTTGAAGTAGCTGACCTGCAAAACCACACTGGCATTTTCAACCACGAAAATTCCACACATCAATGGAATCAATAATTCTTTTCTTAAAGTCAGGGCCAAAACGGCAATTACTCCTCCGAGCATGAGGCTACCAGTATCACCCATAAATACCTGTGCTGGGTAGGCATTATACCAAAGGAATCCAATGCAGGCTCCAATGAATGCAGATGCAAAAATCACCAACTCACCGGAGTTAGGGATGTACATGATATTGAGGTATTGTGAGAAAATGGCATTTCCTGAGATGTAGGCAAAAATGGCTATGGTCAAACCGATTATTGCTGAAGTGCCTGCTGCCAAACCATCAATTCCATCTGTGATATTTGCCCCGTTGGATACTGCTGTAATAATAAAAGTCACTACAAAAATGTATAATATAGGAGTCATTGCTTCTCCAAGGAAGCCCAACAGGGTTTCATAATTCAGTTCATTGTTTTTGACAAAAGGAATGGTAGTCTTTGCCACCTTCACATCCCTGAATGCCGGCGTTTCAACTACTCCTTCTTCTATGGAAACCGGATTTTGAAATTCCCGGATCACCACATCTTCATTGAAGTAAAGTGTGGTTCCTACTATAATTCCAATACCGATTTGCCCTACTATTTTAAACTTACCAGCAAGTCCCTCTTTGTTCTTTTTAAAGACTTTGATGTAATCATCCAAAAAGCCAATTCCTCCCAACCAAATGGTCGTGATCAAAAGAAGGATGATGTAAATGTTATTCAGGTCACCGAACAACAATGTAGGAATCAGAATAGCTGCAATAATCATCAGTCCTCCCATTGTAGGAGTACCTTTTTTCTGATTTTGTCCTTCCAGACCTAAATCCCGAACCGTTTCTCCAATTTGTTTCCTTCTGATCCAGTTGATGATATTTTGCCCAAAAGTGATGGTAATGATCAAAGAAAAGAGTGCTGCCATCCCCGCCCGAAATGAGATATATCGAAACACACCTGTTCCGGGAATGTCCAAGACTTGATCTAGATATTCAAAAATGGGATACAACATCTCAGCTTTGGGTAAATTGGGTTAATAATTCTTTCACTACTTCCGCATCGTCAAAGTGATGCTTCACTCCTTCTATTTCTTGATAATCTTCATGGCCTTTTCCAGCTACTAGGATGATATCTCCCTTATTGGAAAGCATGCACGCTGTCTTAATTGCTTCTTTGCGATCCTCAATGGTCAAAGTCTTTCTTAGTTCCGTGGGACTAACGCCCTCCAACATGTCTTTTAAAATGTCCATTGGTTTTTCAAACCTTGGGTTATCTGAAGTCAAAATGGCTTTATCACTTTCCTGAACCGCGATTTTGGCCATGATCGGCCGTTTGGTCTTATCGCGATTTCCTCCACATCCTACCACCGTGATTAACTGTTCGTTGCCCGTGCGAACCCCATTGATGGTTTTCAACACATTATCTAAAGCATCTGGTGTATGTGCATAATCTACAATGGCCGTAATCCCACCTATTGAAATTCTATCAAACCTTCCTTTGGCTCCTTTGATACCAGACAATTCACGCAACACTTCTTCCTCATCCTCTCCCAACAACACTGCTGTTCCCATGACCCCTAGAAGATTGTATGCATTGAAAGCCCCAATCATCCGGAACCAGATCAATTTATTGTTAATTTCAAGCTCCAGGCCTTCCAGCGTATTGGAGATGATTTTGGCTTTAAAATCTGCAGGAGTTTTTAAGCCAAAGGTTTGGTGAGTGCCTTTGCAGTTTTGAAGCATGACCATCCCTCTTTTATCATCCGCGTTGACCAAGGCAAATGCATCTTTTGGAAGCTCGTCAAAAAGCTTTTTCTTTGCTTTGATGTATTCATCAAAGGTTTTATGGTAATCCAGATGGTCGTGTGAGATATTGGTAAATACCGCACCTGCCATTTTGAGCCCCGCAATTCTCTCTTGAACAATCGCATGGGAACTTGCTTCCATAAAACAATGGGTGCATCCTGCATCCAACATTTGTCGAAGCAATGCTTGAACACTTACCGAATCTGGTGTAGTATGGGTAGCAGGAATAACTTCCGAATTGATCTTGTTTTCTACTGTAGAAAGCAACCCTACACTATATCCCATTTCCATAAAAAGCTGATGGAGTAAAGTCACCGTAGTGGTTTTTCCATTAGTGCCAGTCACTGCGACCACCTTCATTCTTTCGGACGGATTATCAAAATAATTTGCAGCCATGATCCCCATTGCTTTGGCGGAGCTCACGACTTGGATGTAGGCAATTCCGTCTTTTAATTGCTCAGGAAGCTTTTCGCATATGATGACGGTGGCACCTTTTTCAATGGCTACTTCAATAAAGTCATGCCCATCTACCTGGGTACCTGGAATTGCTACGAAAACTGACCTTTCTACCACTTTTCGGCTATCAAAGACAATATTCTGAATCCGCATTTCCATATCACCGGTCGTGCTGATCAGAGAAACTTTGTACAATATGTCCTTCAGTACTTTCATTTAGCCTAATACAAGATTTATCGTGGCATTTTTAATTAATTCTGAACCAGGAGAAATAGATTGTTGCTTCACTATTCCTTTCCCTGAATAATTGACTTTTAACCCCTTATTCTCCAGGATAAAAAGCGCATCTCTTAATGGTAATCCTGACACGTCAGGAACCTGAGGCATTTCTGTCTCATTATTTTCCCATTGAATTTTCTCATTGTTGGAAACCGACCTAACCCATTCCTCCGCATTGGCAGGAGAGGCCTGAACCCCCAATTCTTCAAAAATCTCGTTCAACTCTCCACCTCTACCAGCTCGGATAAATGGAGTCTTGGAATCGATATTTTCAGCCTGAAAAATCTGATTTTGATTGGAGGGATTGAGCTCCAAGTCTAAAGCATAGATTCGATCGGCAATTTCTTTAAACACTGGTGCAGAAACATCACCTCCGTAGGCAGCAAAACCCTTAGGACTGTCAATCACCACAATCATGGAATATTTCGGATTGTCTGCTGGAAAATATCCCGCAAAACTGGTGTAATATTTTTGCGTATATCTGCCATCAATCAGCTTTTGGGCAGTACCGGTTTTGCCGGCAATTTTATAATCAGCATTGGCAATATTTCGGGCAGTTCCTCTTACAACCACCCCTTCTAATAGCTCTTGCAAAAGCTTAATAGTCTTATCTGAGGCGATTTGATCCCGAATCACTTCTGTTTCAAACTCCTCATGAATCGTATTTCCTTTGGCGATGGCCTTTACAATAAAAGGTTTCACCATTTTCCCACCATTAGCCACTGCATTATATAAGGAGAGGGTATGCAGCGGATTCAATTTGATTTCGTATCCAATGGAAATCCAAGGTAGGGAGGTTCCATACCAATTTTTATCGCCAGGCTTTTTGAAATAAGGTTTTCCTTCCCCTACCAGCTGGAATCCTACCGGCTCCTTCAAACCTGCCTTTTCTACATAGGCCATAAACTTGGAAGGACTGGAGCCAAAGTATTCATCCACCAATTTTGAAATGGCCACATTAGAGGATTTTTCAAATGCTTCCCGAATGGTCAAGGTTCCATAACCTCCATACTTCGCATCCCGCATGGTGCGGTCGTAGAACTTATGGGCTCCATTTCCAGTCTCCACTTTATCATTTAAGCTGATTTTATTTTCTTCCAATAAAGCCAACATGGATAGTAATTTGAAAGTAGAACCTGGCTCTGTATTTCCTTGGTCCCCTACCGCGAAATTGTAATTTTCACCATAGCCCACTCCTTTTTTATTCTTCTGAAGATTGGCAATGGCTTTAATTTGACCGGTCTTTACTTCCATCACTATGACTGACCCGAATTCTGCATCGCGGTCTTCCAATTGTCTTCTTAATGCAGTTTCAGCTACATCTTGGATATTCACATCCAGGGTAGTGATCACATCAAACCCGTTTTCAGGCTTGACATCTTCTGCATCAAATACAGGCTTCCAACTTCCACCTGCTAGCCTTTGGAATAAAGCCTTTCCATCTTTGCCCTTCAAGTACTCATTAAAGGAGTATTCAATTCCAGCACCATATTCATCTTCATTCAGAAAACCCACTGTTCTACTAGCAAGAGAATTAAATGGTCGGTACCTTTTTTCAACTTTTTCAAATAATACACCTCCACCAAGACGACCGCCTCGGAAGATTGGCCAAGTGGACATCATTTGCATATCCTGATAGCCAATTTGACGTCTATTCAATACCAAGTATCTTTTATTGTCCTTTCTGGCATCAGTGATCATTCTCTTGTAGGCAGTGGCAGATTTGTCTTTATAGTAGGCGGACAATTTTTGGGACAAGGAGTCAATTTTTGCCTTATAGCGATCCTCTTTTACAATGGTAGGATCAATCGCTACTCTATAAAAAGGTAGACTAGTCGCCATCAAGCTGCCATCTCCAGCATAAATATTCCCACGGGTAGCAGGAACTTCCCTGTACTTGAAATTGATGGTTTCTGCTTTTTCTCTCCATTTATCTCCCTCTTCCAATTGCAATTTGGCAATACGGTAAGGTATTGCTGCTGCAACCAGCGCAACAAGGATGAAAACCACCCTCACTCTGAGTAATATGGATCGTTTTATATTCACTTATCTACCTCGATTTTGATCGGTGGTTGATTTAATTCTTCTATTCCTTTTTCTAACACACGCTTGGCTACCTCCGACTGCATGCTACTCAACATGTACTCTGCCTCCAGGGTAGTCACATCGGCACGAAGGTCTTCTACTTCTTGCTGCACTTTCTCTATTTTTCTCACCATGTTTTCAGCACGGTGATTACTCCAGATATAGATCAAAGCCAATAATACCACAAACCCAACAGGAGGCACCAATTGAACAGGGACACCTTCTCCGAGCAAGCCGGTCACATTCAACTTCTCCTCTATCCAGGTGAAAATGGTTTTTCTTGGACCATTACCTCTTTTCGGAGTATTTCCTTTTTTGAGTTTCTTTTTAAACGTATTCTGACTCATTTCCCTCTCTTTTTAGCAACTCTCAGTTTTGCACTTCTAGCTCTGGGATTTCTAGCAATCTCTTCCTCATCTGCCACGACTGCACCCCTACTTACTGGATCCAATGGTCTGAGCAGATTGCCATAAAAATCTTTTTCCACTTCACCCTGAAATTTCCCTTTCTGGATCAGGTTCTTGACCAAGCGGTCCTCTAGGCTATGATAACTCATCACTACCAGCCTTCCTTCTGGGTTCAAAAGATCTACCGCATCAAGCAACATCTCTTCCAATGCACCCATTTCATCATTTACCTCTATCCTCAAGGCTTGAAAAACCTGAGCATAGTATTTATAATCCTTGCCCCGAGGAGCATATTTTTTCAAGAAAGCCGTAAAGCCTTCTGTCGTTTCAAATGGCTGAGCAGCTCGCTCAGAAACAATCGCTTGTGCCAAGGTCTTGGCATTTTTCACCTCTCCATAAATGCCAAAAATCTTATGAAGCTTCGATTCCTCATAAGTATTCAATACCTCCTTGGCAGATAATTCAGCAGATTGATTCATCCTCATATCCAAACTCCCACTGAATCGGGTAGAAAATCCCCGACTTGGTTCATCAATTTGATGAGAGCTGATCCCCAAATCAGCGAGAATCCCATCCACCTTCTTAACGCCATGCAGCCTCAAATAACGCTTCAGGTCGCGGAAATTTGCTTCCACGAAGGTGAAATGCTCATTTTCCGGAATATTTGCTTTCGCATCTATATCTTGATCGAAGCCATATAAATGGCCTTGATCCAAGTGTTTAAGGATTTCACGCGAATGCCCCCCTCCACCAAACGTAACGTCGACATAAATTCCATTGGGATTAATAGCCAAGCCTTCAGTGCATTGGGCTAGCATCACTGGGATATGGTAAACAGACTCTGTCATAATTATTAGGAGAGGTATTTTTCCATTAATTGAGACAAGTCTGCAGGATCAGAAATGATGTTCTGCAAGTATTTGTCCGGATTCCAAATCTCGATTCTACTCCCCATTCCGACGACTACCACTTCTTTCTCCAACTCACCATAGCTCTGGTATATCTTCGGAATCAACAGACGCCCTGAGCTATCTAACTCCACTTCTACACTGGTAATGAAAAATGAACGCTGTAGCTTTCTTTGTTCGGCATTGTTGATCGAAAGGGATCTTACCTGGCTTTCCAGTTTTTTATACTCATTCATGGGATAAAGAGCCAAACATTTATCCTCTGCCATACGAAGCATAAGCGCAGACCCATTCGCCTCAGGTATCGCCGCCTTGATTTTGGCAGGCAATACCAGACGCCCTTTGGGATCTAGCTTGCAATCATATTGACTATTGAACATTTCGCTCTTATTTTCTTGAGTATGTAGTAAAGACAAAAGTAATAAAATGATATACACATTCTACCACTTTGCCCCACTTTTTCCCACTTTATCTTAAAAGTAGCCAAAAGTTTGATCCAAGCCAATATTTAACAAAATATTTCACTTATTTTTTTGAGGGTATTCAAATGATTAACAGCCCTTTATAAAGTTCAAAAAACCACCTTTTTAGACTGTATTTAGGGCTTTTATTACAAAATAGTCCAATTTCTTTGGAACATCCTGTGATAGGAATTTTAAAAGTGGGGCAATTTCCCATAAAAATTAACCTCATTTCGGAAAAGTGGAAGAAAATCCCATCACCGATTTTTTAATTACCCTACTATCCATGTAGACTAAATTGAATTATCCTGATAGATTTGTGGTTGCACTTCTTACCTATGAAAAAAACAATCCTACATTTCCTCCTTTTTTGTCTACTATTTAGCTGTCAGAAAAGCCCCGAAAAAAACATGAATTTTGAAGGAAATTGGCATGGTTATCTGGACTTAGGCGAAGACCACTTGCCATTTTGGTTCAGCTTAGAAAAATCCGGAGATAATTGGACTGCATATCTAAAAAATGACAGTGAAAACCTAGCTGTTCCTGATGTAGAAATTAAAGAGGATAGCATTCATATCATCATGAATGCATTTGATTCTGAGGTACATGCAAAAATGATGGAGGACGGCAGCATCCAAGGAAAATATCAAAGAAATTACCAAGAGAATTACCATTCTGGATTTGTAGCTGAACGTAACATCGATACAAGATTTCCTGTATCGGAACCTCCCAAAACAGACTTTTCCGGAAAATGGGAATTTGAATTTATAAGATCAGATAGCAGCACCTATCAGGCACTAGGCATTTTCCAACAAAACGGAAATAAAATCACTGGGACTTTTCTGACCAATGTGGGAGATTATCGTTTTCTGGAAGGCAATGTAAGTGGCGATACATTTTACCTAAGCGCTTTCGATGGAGGACATGCCTTTTTCTTTACAGGCCAGGCAGATAATCATGGTGAAGTTACAGGAAGGTTCAGGTCTGGCCCCATTTATTTCCAAACCTTTGAAGCAACAAGAAATGAGTCTTTTGAACTACCTGAAAACGACCATTTAACCCAATTGAAAGAAGGGTATGAAACCCTCGACTTCAGTTTTCCAAATGCCGATGGAGAGATTGTTTCACTTAGCGATTCCACTTTTAAAGACAAAATTGTATTGGTCCAGCTGTTTGGAACCTGGTGCGCCAATTGCATGGATGAAACCAATTTTCTGGCTCCTTGGTACTTGGAAAACAAATCAAAAGGAATTGAAGTAGTTGCCTTGGCTTTTGAAAGCAAACCTGACTTTGACTATGCTGCGGGAAGGGTAAAAAAACATGCAGAAAGATTTGAGGTTCCCTACCCTCAGCTGATTGCAGGCGTTTCAAAAAAAGATGAAGCGGCGAAATCTCTACCTGCTTTGAAAGAAGTTATTGCATTTCCTACTCTGATATATCTTGACAAAAAACACAAGGTTAGAAAGATCCATACTGGGTTTAGCGGGCCCGGCACAGGGGATTATTACGCCCAATGGATTGAGAGCCATAAAATTTTGATAGACAAGTTATTATCTGAATAAAAAAGACCAGTTCAGGAAACAGGTCTTTTTTGAAGCATCAACACACAATTACCTTTTCAGGTCATTTTCTTCTAACGTATATTTATTGGTTATCGTCTTTCTTTTTAAGCTCTTCTTGTAGTTTTTTCTGGAATTCTTCGATTTTAGCGGTATTTTCTTTTTGCCATGCTTCCATTTTACGTTGATATTCTTCCATTTTTGGCTGCATTTCTTTTTCCCATGCCTTCATCTTTTCCTCATAATCCTTCAACAAAGGCTCATTCTCTTCCTGCCAAGCTTTCATTTTCGCTTCAAACTCCTGCATTTTGGGCTCATTAGCTTTTTGCCATTCCTCCATTCTCTTTTCAAATTCTTTCAATTTAGGCTCATATGCTTTCTGCCACTCTTCCATTCTCTTTTCAAACTCCTTCATTTTTGGAGCCATACTCTTTTCCCATTCTTTCATTTTGAGCTCGTATTCAGCGCCATTTTCCTCCCATTTAGCAGCCCATTCTTCCGCTCTTTTTGCCATTTCTTCAGCACGAAGTTCCATATCTTTTTGCCATTTCTCTTTTTCAGCTTTGGTCATTCCTATGGTATCTTTGGTAGAAAAAGCCCAATCCTGTCCATTTTTAAACTCAAAAACCATTGGAGCAAATCCCTCTCCAAATTCCATTGGTGGCATTGGGGCCATTTCAAAATCAGGAACTGGTGCCATCTCGAAATCAAAGTCGGGTACTGGTGCCATTTCGAAATCCATTTGAGGAGCAACAGCAATTTCAAAATCCATCATCGGAGCCATGGCCTCTTTTGGAAATTCAGGCATTGGAGCCAATTCTAACTCAGGCATATTTTCAATAATTACCTCTTCGCCATTATACTTATACACAAAAGTTCCTTTTTTATCGGACTTCCAAACCATTGGTTTCCCCTTATGGATAATGGTATCTCCTTGGACCTGGATACGATATACTTTTTTATCCTTTGGGTCAATCACTTCATTTTCTTCATTTACCCAAACTGGAACCCCATCGGTGATGATTACTTTTTCGACTTTTTTATCAAGGGTATCTTTGGTTGCTTCTACAACTCTAGGCACCAACTTTTCAAGGTTATTTTTAACTACAACTTGAGCGATGGGCTCCACTTTATCTGTTTTGGCAGGTACATCCTGCTGTGCACTGGCAATTAAACCGGCACTAAGTATTAATGTGATTAACATAGGGATAGAAATTATAGGGTTTTGCGGATAGGTCTGAGCTGGATAGCCCATGATTCTTTTTATTCTTTGAAGGGTAGGGTTTCGTTTTTTCCCTGCGGCAAGTGCTAATTCAGGGGGATTTTGCTTTGCGAAATTCAAAACTTCGGCTAGGCCAAAAGCCAATTCTTTAGCTGAAACACCTGCAGAAACAGCCAAATCATCAGAAGCATTTTCACGTAACTCCTTCACTGTTTGGCTCATCCACCAAAAACATGGATGATAGAAGAATACTACTTCCAAGGAAGACTGAATCAGATTTGCCAAATAATCATTTCGCTTTACATGCGCCAATTCATGGGCGATGATAGCTTCCAATTGGGAAGGTGATAGTTGAAATAATAATCCTGCAGGGATTAAGATGACTGGCTTAAAAAACCCGAAAGTGATCGGAGATTGGCCTAAATCTGTGATTCGAAGCTGTACTTTTTTACTGACTCCAATCTTGGAAGAAAGTCTTTTTACGATATCATTTAAGTTCAAATCCTCATTTAGAGTAGAAGATTTTCTAAGCACTCTAATTTCAGAAAGGCTATTCACCAATCTGAACAAGAATAGTAAAGCACCCAAAAACCAAAAATTCACTAATAAAGGAAGTTGAATCTCGATCCAATGAATTATTCTGGGGACCAAACTTTCTGTGCTAAGCGTAGAAGCCTCATTCATTTGGCTTAATACCATGGCATCCAAGGTCACTTTATCAAAAAGGGAATCTGGTGCCTGGATAGTTAGCTGGTAGAAAAATGTCCCAAAAGCCAGGAGCAAAGTGAATCCTAGGCTGCACATTGCCACAACGTACTTAAAAGTGGGACTACGTCGAGCAAACAATTTGAGAAGCAACCAAAGTGCCCCTCCAATCAATACAAGCTGCCAGATCGAATGAACCAATGTCCATCCCAAGGCATATAGCAAGTTATCCGGTATCAAATCGTTTAAAATTGTCATCAGGATTTTTGTTCTAGTTGGTCTAAAAATTCTCTTATTTCATTCAACTCCTCCTTGGAAGGGTTTTCTTGTCCAAGTGCCTGCATGACCAGTTTCTTTGCGGAACCACCAAAAGCAGTGGCCATCAAATTTTTCAAGAGGGATTTTTGGGTCTCTCCTTGATTAGTAGCAGGTTTATAAATATGCGTTCTACTTTGCTCATCTCTGGTCAGCATCCCTTTAGCATGCATGATCTGCATGATTTTCAATGTAGTAGTATATCCTGTCTCCTTGGTCTTTGAAATCTCCTCGTGGATCTGTCTCACACTGGCTTCTTTCTTTTCCCATAGAAGGGATAAAATCTCTAGTTCAGCTTCTGTAGGTTTACTCATGGTCTGGTTATACGATATCTTTCGTACCAAAGTTATACGAAGACAATCGTAATTTCAAAATTTCTACGAAAATAATCGTATTAAAAAGTGTTAACGTTTGTTATACAGTCATTTATTTGAATAAATACATGTATTTCTTTTCAAGAAAAATTGAACTTTTCATTACCTTATTTATTCGTTTAAAAATCTAAATTGATGAAGACCATTATTTTTATTCTAAATATTCTTCTCCTTTTTTCATCATGCCTCTCTAAAGAATCAAGAAAAGAAATAAGATTGGCGAAAGTAAATAAGCCGTTAAACTTGGCTACATACTTTTCAAAAATGAAGGCAATCCCATTAGATTCTTCAGTTACAGTGGGACAAGTTGATAAAGTCATAATTGCTCAGGACAAGATCATTCTTTCAGATTTTAATATCATGAAATCATTAAGGGTATTTGATTTAAATGGGAAACAACTGGCCTACAGGGATGATATTGGTGAGGGACCTTTAGGAATGAGTGAGATCTCGGACTTTTGCATTTATGAGCAAAAAATTTATGTTTTAAATGGAGCCAGGAAGCATATATATACCTTTGATTTAGAGTTGAACCAACTAGAGGATATTGACCTTGCTTATTCTGCCGGTAGTCTCAAAGTGACCAATGAGGGTATTTTAACTTATCATCAAAATTTCAGCGAAGACAATATCAATTCATTCAACCAATATGATCTACAGGGAAACCTGATTCAGGGATTTTATCCCATCAATTCAGAACTTGATAAACCTTATGTCGGAAATGAAGAATTTCTGGTTAGAGGAAATGAATTAATCCATTATCATCCTTTTGTTGACAGTCTGATCATACTTTCCAACTTAGCCATCAAAGCAAGTTACTTTTTGGATTTTGAGGACCAGTTTTATCCGCTAAGTGAATACACTTCTATTAGCCATCCACTAGACCGCCTAAAAAAATTCAATGAGTTTAAAGGGTACAAAAACATTAATCATGGAATTGGTCTTCCCGATAACAAATATTTATTTTCTATCATTCACGACCATACTCATAAATTTTTATTGATCAATTTAACAACTCATAACATGATGCTTTATGAGAAATTAAAAAATGACTTTTTGACCTTACCCTCTCAGATTAAATTCATGGGAAATGATGAAAATCAAGCCTGGTTTACTATTGACCCAGTTATTTTGGATCAATTCTATAGGATTAATTATGACAAAATAAATGAAGAAGACATGCTCATAAATCCTGGAATAGAACATAATCCTATCATTTTTATCGCCGAATTCAAGAATCCTTAAAACCCAATATCAGAATTTCAAAAATGAACTTTCTTACCCAAACATTAGTTGTATAGACATTGAATTTTTCAACAAAACCAACTACTATTATGAGTACGAAACAAGCATTATTGGAACCTATACAAGTGGGCGATTTAAATTTGTCCAATCGGGTATGGATGGCACCCATGACGCGTTCCAGAGCAGCTAATCCCGAAAATAAACCTTTCGAAATTCACGCAAAATATTATAGACAAAGGGCTTCCGCAGGATTGATTATTACTGAAGGATCCCAGATTTCAAAAAGGGCAGTTGGATACATCAATACTCCAGGGATTTATTCTCAGGAGCAAGTAGAGGGTTGGAAAGAAGTTACGAAAGCCGTTCATGAAGAAAATGGACATATTTTCATCCAATTATGGCATGTGGGACGAATCTCACATCCTGATTTCCATGGCGGTGAATTACCTCTTGCTCCCTCCGCCATTAATCCCAATGAAAAATCTTATACCCCAGAAGGTTTTAAAGAAACAGTCACTCCTAAAGCAATGAGCTTGGAGGAAATCAAGCAGACGATAGAGGATTTTAAAAACGGGGCTAAAAATGCGATGGAAGCAGGATTTGACGGAGTAGAAATTCACTCTTCCAATGGGTATTTATTGCATCAGTTCTTCAGCGCTACCAGCAACGTAAGAACGGATGAATATGGAGGAAGTATCGAAAACCGAACAAAAATCCTTTTTGAAATAATCGAAGCGATTAAAGAAGTAATGCCGGAAAATAAGATTGGAGTTCGTTTAAACCCTTCCTTAAATGGTGTTTTTGGAATGAAAGCCGATGAAAAAACCATTCCTACTTTTGATTACATCATCAATAAATTAAACGACTACGATCTGGCCTATTTACACCTTTCGGAACCGTTTACAGATGTTTCCGATCTACCTTATTTAGAACCAAATATTGCAAAAAGATATCGACCAATGTACAAAGGTACCTTGGTAATTAACAATGCCTTTGATCAGGAAAAAGGCAATAATATCATTGAGGAAGGTTTGGCAGATGCCGTTGCATTTGGGAAACTATTTATCTCAAATCCAGATCTCCCAGTTCGATTTGAAACCAATGCTCCATTGGAAGAATGGGATCAAAGCACCTTCTACACACCAGGAGAAAAAGGATATACAGATTATCCTTTGTTGGAAGAAACGAATGTTGGATAATCACCACTGAGGCCGGAAATCCCGGCCTTTTTTTTACATTTAAATATGTGCTTAGTTGTATTTTCCTGGAAAAAACATCCCGATTACCCCTTAGTTATCCGAGCCAATCGAGATGAGTTTTTCATGAGGCCAAGCAAAAAGATCCACCTTTGGAAGACTGGGTTTTATGCCGGAAAAGATTTAAAAAGTGAAGGCACCTGGATGGGATTTCACCCTAATGGGAAATGGTCCTTATTGACTTATTACAGGGATTTTCACCATCCAAAAAAAGCACTCATCAGTAGAGGAAAGCTAGTTCAAAATTTTCTAGAAAGTAGTTCCTCACCCCTAGATTATTTAAAAGAAGTCCAAACCAATCAAGAAAAATACGACGGATTCAACTTACTCGTATCGGATGGAAACCATTTGCTTTACTACAGCAATTATGGAGAAGACATTACCGAGGTGGAGCCTGGAATTCATGGATTAAGCAATGGATTATTGAATGCTCCCTGGCCTAAAGTGCAATTGGCAAAAAAGCAGCTTATCGAGCAAATTGAAAACCGGATCAATGCAGAATCCTTGTTAAATATTCTGAACTCAAAAGAGACCTTTCCTCTGGAAAAGTTACCGGATACTGGAGTACCTCCTAAAATGGAGGAAGGACTTTCTGCCCAATTCATCCGATTAAATGATAACTATGGAACTGTTTCCTCCGCTGCATTGGTTTTAGAAAAATCGGGAAATGTAACCTTCAAAGAGAGAAGTTTTGAATGGGATTACCGTAAATTCACCGATGAAACCTATCGTTTCAAAGCTCAAACCTAAAAATTGATGACAACAAAAATTCATGATGTATTGATTGTGGGAGGGGGTCCGATTGGGCTTGCCTGTGGAGTGGAAGCCCAAAAAGCCAATTTGGACTATGTGATACTTGAAAAAGGTGCATTAACCAACTCCATTTTTAATTATCCGATCAATATGACATTTTTCTCTACTTCTGACCGATTGGAAATGGCAGGAGTACCTTTTATGTCGGTAGGAAATAAGCCTACCAGAACCGAAGCATTAGAGTATTACCGAAGGATCTTCTTTCATTTCAAACTGAATGTTAATTTGTACGAAGGTGTTCAAACCCTCGCGAAGAAAGGAGATATTTTTGAAGTCACGAGCTCAAAAACTACTTACTACACCAAAAAGATAGTACTGGCAACCGGATTTTATGATCTTCCTAATTTGATGAATGTTCCAGGAGAAAATCTCCCAAAAGTTCAACACTATTATAAAGAGCCCTGGCCCTATATCGGAAGAAAAGTCCTCGTTGTTGGTGGGGCCAATTCCGCTGTCGATGCAGCTTTGGAAACCTGGAGAAAAGGAGCGGAAGTGAGTATGGTACTATTGGAAGATGAAGTGGATCAAAATGTGAAATACTGGGTTCGTCCGGATATCATGAACCGAATCAAAGAAGGCTCCATTCGAGCTTTCACCAAATCAAGAGTCAAAGAAATTACAGAACATGAAGTAATCATCACGACACCTGAGGGAGAGGTAACCATTGAAAATGACTTTGTACTGGCGATGACGGGGTACAAGCCCAATTTCGCTTTATTGGATCAATTAGGAGTGGAATTAAGCTTGGACGAAAAACGTCAACCATGCTATGATCAAGCCAATCAGGAATCCAACGTACCAGGAGTTTACTTAGCTGGAGTGGTATGTGGTGGCTTAAACACCCGGGAATTCTTTATTGAAAACAGTGTGGTCCATGCAGAGACTATCATGAAGGATATCAAGGAGAAACTGGGTTGATTGAAAGCTACTCAATCTTTAATTTCCCCCAATACACCGTAAAATCTTCTGCTTCTGTATTGGGATCTGTTTTTTTCATCCAATGGATCTTCCCATCGACCATGACAAAGGATTCATAATACATCTCTGGAAAATTCACTGGAAAAACGTTTCCTGAATCATCCATAAATACTGTTTTCCTGGATATCTCTTGGAATAATTGATCTCGTTGTTCTTTTGATATTTCTTTAGCCTTATAAAGACTATATAATCTTTCGCTGGGTTTAGTGCTATAGGTGATTAAAAAACCATTTCCGGCTTGAGCTATCCCTTGAATTCGAGCAGGGAAAGGTTCATTTTCTGGATCGCTTACTTGACCTAATCCAATTGCTCCGATTTCAACTCCTTCATTTTCCTCAAATCCCGGCAATGAAATAGCAAGGCTTGAACTAAAAACAGGATTTCCATCATTCCATTGGTAAGTATACAAAACAGGTTCGTTTTGAAATATTAAATACAATCGATCTTCCTCTTCATTGACTACAAATCGAGGGCGAAAATCTTCGAAAGGAAAAACCTTTCCTGACAAAAACTTGGACCCTTCTGGGAAAGGAACAATTAAACGAGTCTCATCTGTTTTTAAGTTGGACAAAATCAGATTTCTTCTCTTTTGAAGAAATTCAGAATTGTAGTCCTCCGCTTGCTCTAGTAAATCAAGAGAATACAACACATATTCCTCCCCATCAATTGATACTACCTGGCTATCGGAAAGAAGGCTTACAGGACCTCCAAAACTTACCTGGTTTTTTACTGGTTTTCCAACCATGGTCACATCTCCATTTTTTTGGAATACACGTTGGCCAGCCATATAATCTACTACCACTATATTTCCTTCTTTAGAAATACTCAATGGCTTGGTCATAGAACCAAAAGCACCTGGCACATCTCCGGATTTACTCCATTCGTAGTCTATTTTTCCATTATCCTTGTTCACCACATAAACCTTGGAATTTAAAAAGTCCTTAAAAATCACATGGTATTGATCTGCTGTTTGAAATAAAAAAAGTTGGGCCAAAACACCATTGACAGTTACTGAATCTTCAACTTCGATAGAGATTTCTTTTGGTTGGTCAATATCTGATTTTTCGTTACTGGGAGTTTGGCAAGAATAAGCTATGATTAATAAAAAGTAGAGGAAATGCTTTTTCATCATTTATAAAATTGGTGTTTCCTTAACAAGATTATCAAAACTAAGAACTTCTGCAACGCCTCAAAGAATATAAATTTCTATCTCTCAACAGAAAATGGCTAACTTTGCATTTCTATGAAAAAGAAACCATTTACAGTTGTCTATGAAGACAACCACCTATTGATCGTCAATAAAGCCGCAGGCATTTTGGTGCAAGGAGATAAGACGGGCGATAAGACGTTGACGGACTACCTCAAAGATTACATTGCCAAAAAATATAATAAACCGGGAGCTGTCTTTCTTCACCCGATCCATAGATTGGACCGCCCTGTCAGTGGCTTGGTAGCATTTGCCAGAACATCCAAAGGATTGGAACGAATGATGGAGTTGTTCCGAAAGCGTGATATCCACAAAGTCTATTGGGCAATAGTCAAAAGAAAGCCTCGTGAAGAACAAGGAAAACTGACCCACTGGTTAGTAAAAGACGAACAGAAAAATTTCGTGACTGCCCATGACCGGGAAGTTCCTGGATCACAAAAAGCAGAGCTCAACTACAAAACTTTGGGCTTTATGAATGACCATTGGCTCTTGGAAGTTCGTCCGGTTTCAGGAAGACCGCATCAAATCAGGGTTCAGTTAGCATCCATGGGATGTCCTATCAGAGGAGATGTCAAGTATGGTTTTGCAAAACCTAATCCCGATGCCAGTATCAACCTGCATGCATTCAATCTGGTTTTTGTCCACCCAGTCAAAAAAGAGAAGCTTTATCTGAGAGCAGCTGTACCTGAGGAAGAATTCTGGGAGCAATTCCTGGAATTTGAAACGGTAAAGACAAAGGACCAACACCTGGACAATACGTTTTCGGGTTAACCCCCCTCAACTCCACCTTTTCTAGATAACCTTAAACTTCAGAATCTGCTCGTTTAAGGTTATCTTTTCTTAAGGATTTCCATTTTTTTTGTTCTGTCGAAACTATCTTTATTTCATGAAAAATCTAATCCTACTATCCTTAGTGCTTCTATTTTTGGCTTCTTGTTCCCCTTCTCCAAAGCCAAAAACAATTTACATAGTCCGACATGCTGAAAAGCAATTAGAAGGAGATGATCCTGAATTGGCACAGGTAGGACAAATCAGAGCGCAAAAACTCGCCCAAATTCTTTCCGACAAGAATATAGAACATATCTATAGCACCAATTACATCCGAACTAAAAGCACTGCAAAACCTACAGCAGATCAACAAGAATTAGAAATACAGGTATATGATCCTAGAAACCATGATGAGTTAGTAGAAAAGTTGAAGGCGGACGAAGGGAATATCTTAGTGGTAGGACATAGCAACACGGTAGGACATATCGCTAATTACTTTGTAGGAGACGCTGAAAAATATAAGGATTTAGAGGACATAGAGTATGATTTTATCTATGTAGTTACTTTGGATGCTAATGGATCTTCTGTAGAAAGAAAAACCTATAAAGACTATTAAACAATTACGATTTCGATTCCTTTTTCCTCCAACTTCTTTTGGAATAAATCTGGGATACCTGCATCGGTAATAATAAGGTCCACGTCTTCCAGTTCACAAATTTTCCCAAAGCCTTTTTTTCCAAACTTCTTAGAATCTGCCAAAACGATGGTTTTCTGCACATTCTTGATCATCTGAGCATTTAAGTGCGCTTCCATCATATTAGAGGTGGTCAACCCATGCTCCAAACTCACCCCATCCACACTGAGAAATAATTTACTGCAAGCAAAATTCTGAAGCATTTCTTCGGCATAGTGGCCCACCGCAGAACTACTACTTTTTCTAACCACCCCTCCCAATTGCACCAACTCCACTTCAGGAGAATCTATCAATGCCAAGGTAACATTCATCGCAGCAGTGAGGACAGTCAAAGGAAGATTCTTGGGGATTGCCTGAGCAAAAGCAACCACCGTAGTTCCAGACCCGATTAAAATAGCTTCATTCTCCACCAAATAATCCAAAGCCTTTTCAGCAATCCTGTTCTTCTCCTCTACTTGCTCCAGCTTTTTCACATTGACAGATCGATCTGAAACATATGGGGAAACAGAGGTAGCACTACCGTGGGACCTGTATAGTAGGCCTTTATCTTCTAAGACTTTGAGATCCTTCCGGATCGTTACCATGGTTACTTCCATGCTTTTGGATAGATCGGAAACAGAAACAAAACCAGCTCTATTCAATTCATCTAAGATGTACTTATGTCGCTCTGCGATGGTCATTGACTTTCTTTTATGACTTAAAATTAATGAAAACAATAGGAAAGAATAGCATTTCATTAAATTATTACTTTCTTTTTGTTTCTTTTTGTTTCTTTTTTCTTACTTTTAAATCGATTTAGTAAGAAATGAATAGAGAAGAAAACATAAAGCAAATCCAAGACTCTTCAAAAGTCTGGGATATTGCCGTGATTGGTGGAGGGTCCTCAGGATTGGGTGTTGCATTGGATGCCATATCCAGAGGGATGTCTGTCGTATTACTGGAGAAAGCTGATTTTGCCAAAGGCACATCCAGCCGAAGCACCAAACTGGTTCATGGCGGCGTTCGCTATTTAGCGCAAGGTGATGTAATGCTCGTATTAGAAGCATTGAAAGAAAGAGGAAAGTTGCTTAAAAATGCCCCTCACCTTGCGCATGACCAGCCCTTTATTATCCCTATTTACACTTGGTTTGACCGTATTCAATACAGCGTAGGTTTAAAACTTTATGATTGGATGTCAGGCCGGTTGAGTCTTGGGAAGTCCACTTTCATTTCTAAAAAAGAAACTATAAAAAGATTGCCTGCAGTCCTACAAAAAGGATTAATGGGCGGAGTTGTTTATCATGATGGTCAATTTGACGATGCGCGACTAGCCTTGGATATTGCGCAAACTGCAGACGAAGCAGGTGCTTGCATTTTGAATTATACCAAAGTCAATAACCTGGAGAAAGATTCTTCAGGAAAAATTACAGGATTGAAAATTCAGGACCTTCTAACGAAGAAAAAGCATATCATTCAAGCTAAAATGGTGGTAAATGCCACGGGAGTTTTTGCGGATAAAATCCTTCAAATGGATAATCCGGAAGCTCCAAAAATGATCCAACCCAGTCAAGGGATTCACTTGGTTATGGATTTGGATTTTTTAGGAGGTTCCGACGCATTAATGATCCCAAAAACCAGAGATGGAAGGGTATTATTTGCGGTTCCATGGCAAGGGAAACTCGTTGTAGGAACCACGGATACACTCCGTGAAAAACCAAAAATGGAGCCTGAAGCCTTACAAAAAGAAATTGACTTTGTATTGGAAACAGCTGGAGGGTATTTGACAAAAAAACCAACCAGAGCAGATGTAAAAGCTGTTTTTGCAGGATTGAGACCACTAGCCAGACCTCAGGAGGGTAGTACCAAAACCAAAGAAATCTCCAGATCCCATAAAGTGATTGTTTCCGAAAGCGGGCTGGTTACCCTGACCGGAGGAAAATGGACTACCTTCCGAAAAATGGGAGAGGATACAGTGGACCATTTCCAACAAGTAACTGGAGAGAAGCCTGGAGCTAGCACCTCTCTGGACATGAAAATCCATGGATATTCTGAACAGCTACAAGAAGGCCACTGGCAGCTATACGGATCAGATGCATCGGCAATTCAAGCATTGGCAAAAGAGGAACCGAATCTTGCTGAAAAGCTCCATCCTGACTTCCCAAATATTGCCGCTGAAGTAATTTGGGCAGTAAGAAATGAAATGGCTGTCAAAGTTGAGGACATCCTATCAAGAAGAATTCGTATTTTGATCCTTGATGCTCAAGCAGCCATCGATACAGCAGAAAAAGTAGCTCACTTGATGGCTATTGAACTTGATAAAGACCAGGCCTGGATCTCTCAAGAAATTCAGGATTTCAATAAAGTGGCAGAAAAGTATTTAATTAGAAAGTAGCATCAACGAATGAGATTTTGTTAACCATCAGCTGTCTTGAAAATTAATGGCAGCCAATTTTAAATTAGAATGACCCAAGAAAAACCCTACCTGATGGCACTGGATCAGGGCACCACCAGTTCCAGAGCAATCATTTTTGACAAAAAGGGGCAAATTGTTTCCGTTGCCCAAAAAGACTTTAAACAATATTTTCCAGATTCCGGATGGGTAGAACATGACCCAAACGAAATCTGGACCAGCCAATCCAGCGTAATGGTTGAATCCCTCATTAACCAAGGGATTCGAGCAGATCAAATCGCTGGAATAGGCATTACCAACCAACGGGAAACCACCTTAATCTGGGACAGAAAAACAGGTAAGGCAATCTACAATGCCATCGTTTGGCAAGATCGAAGAACTGCCTCCTACTGCAATTCATTAAAAGAAAAAGGCCATGCTGACCTCGTTGCATCCAAAACGGGATTGATCATAGACGCTTATTTTTCAGCCACCAAAATCCGATGGATTTTAGAAAATGTGGAAGGGGCAAGAGAAAAGGCAAAAGCAGGAGAGCTGGCATTCGGAACCGTAGACTCCTGGCTGATTTGGAATCTTACGGCGGGTAAAACCCATATTACTGACATTACCAATGCCAGTAGAACCATGATCTACAACATACACACCCAGGAATGGGACAAGGAACTCTTACAACTTTTTGACATTCCTGAATCACTTTTACCAGAAGTGAAATCCTGTAGTGAAGTGTACTGTGAAACAGCCGGAGATGTATTGAGCGTCAAAATCCCTATTGCTGGAATTGCCGGGGATCAACAAGCTGCGCTTTTCGGGCAACTCTGCACCGAGCCTGGAATGGCCAAAACTACTTATGGAACAGGTTGCTTTTTGGTAATGAATACCGGAAATGAAGCTGTAAAATCAGAGAATCAATTACTGACCACCGTAGCCTGGAAAATTGGTAATGAAATCAACTATGCCTTGGAAGGATCCGTGTTCATAGGTGGCGCAGCTATTCAATGGCTTCGAGATGGGATCGAATTATTCCCAAATGCCAAAGATTCTGAAAAGCTTGCCATGAGCTTAGATGATAATGACGGAGTATATTTCGTGCCTGCATTGACAGGTCTTGGAGCACCTCATTGGGACCAAAATGCCCGGGGTGCATTTTTTGGGATTACTAGAGGCACGACTAGTGCCCATATGACCAGAGCTGCTTTGGAAGCCATCGCTTATCAAGTTTATGATGTATTGAAAGCCATGGAAAAAGACTCCGGAAAACCCACTCAGGAACTGAGAGTAGATGGCGGAGCAACAGCCAATAATTTTATGATGCAGTTTCAGGCAGATCTATTGGATTGCGAAATTAAGAGGCCCGAAATTATTGAAACCACTGCCATTGGAGCAGCCTTCTTGGCAGGCTTGGCATTAGGCTTTTGGAAAAATAGAGAGGAGCTGCAATCATTATGGACAGCAGACAAAAGCTTTACTCCTCAAATGGAGGAGAATAAAAGAGAAAAATTGCTACATTTTTGGCATAAGGCTGTTGAACGATCTAAAGACTGGATAGAATAATGAATCCATACATTGCAGAAATAATCGGAACAGGCTTACTCCTTTTACTAGGTTCAGGAGTGGTAGCCAATATGCTTCTTCCAAAAACCAAAGGAAATGGAGGAGGAATCATGGAAATCAGTACTGCTTGGGCATTGGCAGTTTTTGTAGGAGTAGTTGTGGCTGGACCATACAGTGGAGCACACTTAAACCCAGCGGTAACTGTAGGCTTAGCTATTGTTGGTAAGTTTGAATGGGCCATGGTCCCTGGATACATCGCTGCAGAAACATTAGGTGCGATGATCGGTGTCGGGATTGCCTGGTTTTTTTATAAGGATCATTATGAAGCTTCAGATGATCCTGCCCTCAAAGCAGCCCCTTTTGGCACCTCCCCAGCCATAAGAAATCTTCCTCTTAATTTCTTTTCAGAGCTCATCGGTACTTTTGTGCTAATTCTGGTCATATTATATAACACAGGAGCCAAAATAGAGGATGCAACTGAAACGCCCATTGGAATGGGTTCACTTGGGGCAATCCCTGTTGCCTTCCTAGTTTGGGTAATTGGATTAGCTTTGGGAGGAACCACTGGCTATGCAATCAATCCTGCCCGTGATTTTGGCCCAAGATTAATGCACTCCATATTGCCAATTAAAGGCAAAGGAAGCTCCGATTGGGGATATGCCTGGGTTCCTGTTTTAGGCCCTATAGCAGGAGCAGCATTAGCGGCAGGCTTGTATTTAGTAGCAGGAGCCTAAAAAATAAAAAGGGCTATCCCAACATTCCTTTAAGGTCAGGCTGAGCAGCGTCGAAGCCTGTTTTGAGGTAGCCCTTTTTTAAGAATTTACTTCAAGACCTCTCTGGCAATCACCATTTTTTGAATTTCCGAGGTCCCTTCCCCTATCGTACACAATTTAGAATCACGGTAATACTTTTCTACCGGATAATCTTTGGTAAATCCATAGCCTCCAAATATCTGTACTGCATCATTGGATACCGAAACACAGACTTCTGAGGCAAAATATTTTGCTTTTGCAGAAGCTAAGGTCACTTTCTCTCCTCTGTTCTTCAGGTCTGCTGCTTTCATGATCAACAGTTTTGCAGCTTCTACTTGGGTAGCCATATCAGCCAGTTTAAAGGAAATTCCTTGGTACTTACTGATTGGTTTACCAAACTGCTCTCTTTCCTTTGAATATTGAATGGAGGCCTCTAAGGCACCTTCTGCTATCCCCAATGACAAAGCGGCAATAGAAATTCTTCCACCATCCAAAACTTTCATTGATTGGATAAAACCTTCTCCTTCCTTTCCCAAAACCTGTGTTTCGTGAACTCTACAATCAGTAAAAATCATCTCCGCAGTTTCTGAAGCGCGCATTCCCAACTTATCCTCTTTTCTACCTCCTTCAAATCCTTTGGTTCCTCTTTCGACAATGAAGGCAGTCATTCCGTGGCTATCCCCTACTTCTCCCGTTCTGGCTATCACCACTGCCACATCTCCAGATACTCCATGCGTAATAAAGTTTTTGGCACCATTGATTACCCAATATTCGCCATCTTTTTTAGCAACTGTACGCATATTTCCAGCATCAGAACCTGTATTTGGCTCTGTCAGGCCCCAAGCTCCTAGCCATTCACAGCTGGCAAGTTTTGGTAAATAGGTCTTTTTTTGTTCCTCACTTCCAAAAAGCATAATATGCCCTGTGCACAAAGAGTTATGTGCTGCCATGGACAAACCTACGGATGGATCTAGCTTAGAAAGTTCAACAATAGCAGTTACATATTCTTCATAGCCAAAGCCAGCTCCTCCAAATTCGGTAGGTACTAACACTCCCATCAGTCCTAGTTCCCCCAGTTTTTTAAAAAGTTCTTTAGGGAAAAACTGTTGGTCATCCCAATCCTTTCGAAAAGGTGTAATTTCTTTAGCGCCAAAATCCCGGATCATTTCCGCGATCATTCGCTGGTTTTCACTTTCTCTAAAATTCATATAGGTAGTTATTTGGGTCTATTTATTGATTTAACCCTAAGATTCATAATAAGTTTGGATTCCCCAAACCATGACATTCTCAAAAAACTTCTGCATTTTCTTAAAAATCCAATGAATCCAACTGCTATTTCTATCAACTCTAGTTAATTCAAATATCTAAGGCTAAAATATCAAGTTTTAATTTCCTTTTATTTACAACAAAAAAATTGATTTATTTAACTAAAAACCAACTGCTTATAGAACTTAGGACTTCACTTTGATCATCTTTTGATCTTATCACATTTCTTTTTAGTTTACCTAGCACAATCCAATGACAACGACCAGAATTACCTATGCCTTTTTAACTTCCATCCTTTTTTCAACTCAAATTGCGCAAAGTGTATTTGCCCAGAAAACCAATTAAAATCATATCGAATCTATAAACCCGAATTGATCCAACTTATAGAGGACTTTGAAGGATACCCAAACGGACTAACCTAACCTAAGAACCTATATTATAATCCAGATGGAATAGGTAATTTCTTTAAAAGTCGAATTGGCAGATTAGCTGTGATTGACAAAGCCCTCCGCGAAAAAGAACTCGAGAAGCTTGTAAATTAACGTCCAGAAAAAATTAGCAACCCACATTAACTTCTATTCATGAAATCCTTTTTATTTCTACTTGCCAGCCTAATTATCTCTATTTCCACTTTTGCTCAAGACATTGAAGGTCAATGGAACGGGGTTTTGAAAGTCCAAGGTATTCAGCTGAGGCTGGTTTTTAATATCGAGAAATCAGATTCTGGCTATAAATCCACCATGGACAGTCCCGACCAAGCAGCTTTTGGAATTCCTGTCAACTCTACGACTTTCCAAGATGGGACATTGAAAATCACTATTTCCAATGCAAGAATTGAATACGAAGGGACTTTAGATGAAGACCAAATCATTATTGGTGTTTTTACTCAGGCAGGCCAGCCTTTTCCATTAAATCTCACCAAAGGAGAGATCTCCAGGGAAGAATCCAAAAGACCTCAGGAACCGACAAAACCTTATCCTTATATATCAGAGGATCTGACATTCGAAAATTCAATAGATGGGATTACGTTAGCAGGAACGGTCACCCTACCCAAAACCGGAAGCAATTTCCCAGCAGTTATTTTAATCAGTGGAAGTGGTCCTCAGAATAGGGATGAAGAATTAATGGGTCACAAGCCCTTTTTGGTCTTATCCGATTATTTGACTCGAAATGGTATCGCAGTACTCCGTTACGATGATCGGGGAACTGGAAAATCCACTGGGGAACATGGCCAAGCCACAAGTGCTGATTTTGCAAATGACGCGGAAGCTGCATTCGCTTATTTAAAAACCAGAGAAGAAATTGATCCCACAAAAATTGGTTTGGCAGGACATAGTGAAGGAGGGATTATCGCTCCCAAGGTAGCAGTTGCCAATAAGGAGGTTGCTTTTTTAATCTTAATGGCGGGAACAGGAATTCCTGGGGATGAATTACTCTTGCTTCAACAAAGAATGCTTGGGAAAGCTTCTGGGATGACAGAAAATCAATTATTAGAAAATGACATTATCAGTAAAAAAGCGTTTGATCTCGTCAAAAACTCAGCCTCTTTGGAAAGAGACTTATTCGACTTAATGAGTGAAACTTTTAGAAACATTCCCAAAAATCAAATTCCCAACGGAATGACTGAGGCAGATTTTGTCAATGCCCAGGTTAATCAAATGACCAGCCCATGGATGCAATATTTCATTCAATATGATCCTGCTCCAACCTTGGAAAAAGTAACTTGTCCAGTTTTGGCAATTAATGGATCGAAAGACTTGCAAGTTGCTCCAAAGGAAAACCTGGAAGCCATCAAATCTGCACTTGAGCGAGGTGGTAATAATCAAGTTACCACTGTAGAAATCCCTGAACTCAATCATTTATTCCAAGAAAGCACGACAGGAATGCCGAGTGAATATGCGTCTATTGAACAAACATTTTCACCCATTGCCATGGAGGAAATTGTTCAATGGATCAATGAGCACATTAAATAGAGAGGATGTTATTTCATCCTCTCATAAATTGATTTTACCTCATTGAATTTCTCTTGCAATTCCACTAATCTCTCATACGCATCTTTTCCTGGTTTTTGGTCTGCTCTTCCAAGCATAGAACCTAAGTACCTGGCTTGATCCTGAAGCATTGGTTGCATGTAAGTCCCTTCAGGAGTTACCAATTCATAATAAATTTCATCCAGCTGCTTCTTCCTATTTTCTACATTCTTAGCCGGGTTTTCATTCTCCAGCACCAATTTGAGGGCTTCTTGCTCTTCTTCGATAGCCACGATCAATTGTTCAACCTCATCTCTGAATGATTGAATCTGTAGAGACAATCGCTCTTGTTCCGCCACATCTTCATCCGAAACAAGCGTCACTCTTGGGTCCAACACCACATCAAATTTCTCTTCCAGTACCTGATCATCGGCGATCAACCTTGCGGTATAAGTACCTGTAGAAACCATAGGTCCATTTCCTATGTACGCTTTTTTCGGATCTTTATCCCACCCGCCTTGATGTCTCATGTTCCAGTTGAAATGATTCATGCCGGCCTTATTGGGAAGACCTTTTGAAGCAGGAGCTTCAGTAAATTCCGTTGACATATTTCTGGTGGTATCAACTTCCGGTTCTTTAGGGCCATCTGCTTGATAGGCATGTACCACTTCTCCATTTTCGTTGATTATTTCCAAGCGGAGATTCTCTGCTTTATCTTCTAAGTAGTAATCCAGATTTGCAGCAGCTCTTGGATATTCAGGCCCATTTGTTTCACTTCTCGCAGAAAGGTAATTTCTGATGGCAGTTTTTGGCTGAAAAAACACTACCCCTTGAGAACCGATGCTAGTAATCCCTCTCAAGCTGACCAGATTATCCAAAATCCAGAAACCCCTACCCATGGTGGACATCACCAAATCATCTTGATGAATCTTAATATCTGTAATAGGAGTTACAGGAAGATTACTTTCAAAAGCTGTCCAAGTCTCTCCATCATTCATAGAAATAAATAAACCAAATTGAGTTCCTGCATATAAAATGCCTTCTTTTACTGGATCCTCTCTCATCACCAAAGTGGGATAATCCTCTGGAATTCCATTAGAACCTGTAGTCAATAAGGTCCAGGTTTGGCCATAATCTTCGGTCTTATAAATATAAGGCTTGTCATCTCCTAACAGATAACGCAAAACAGATACATAGGCTTTTGCAGGGTCATGAGGTGATGGCTCCACCGCATCTACTCTTCCACCTTTAGGCATATTTGGAGTCACATTTTCCCAAGTCTTACCTCCATCTTTGGTCACGTGTACAGGGCCGTCATTTGCACCTACCCAAATCAACCCTTCCTGAATAGGAGATTCTCTAATTGCATAAATGGTACTGTAATACTCCTCGCCAGTTACATCTCGCGTGATAGGTGATCCTGGCACCACCTGAGTATCCGGATCAAATGCCGTAAGATCAGGAGAAATGATCTCCCAAGTCTTCCCATCATCTGTAGTTTTATGAACATACTGAGAAGTATGATAGACCACATCTGGATTATGAGGAGACACATGAATCGGAGCAACTCTCTGAAATCTGAACTTCAAGTCTTTGGGGTTATGCCCGTAAATATTGGTTGCCCCCACATAATATTGTAATTCTTGTCCAGAGGTTTTATCATATACCCCAAAACGGCCTTTACAATTAGAATAAACAATATTTGGGTTTCCAGGCTTTGGAACTGCAGGTCCTGTTTCACATCCCCCCACATTAATAATAAAAGAATTAGGCCCAGCCTGCACGCTGGAAGGAGGCATGCTTGGCACCGCAATCGCACTGTAATTATCTTGCTGTCCAGCATATAACCAATAAGGATATTGATCATCAACCTCTACAGTGTACAATTCGGCAGTAGGCTGGTTGAACTGGGTAGACCAACTTTTACCAGAGTTTAACGTGATGTTGGCTCCTCCATCATTTGATTGGATCCAAATGGTAGTATCATTTGGGTTAATCCAAATGTCATGATTATCTCCATGTGGAGTAGAAATGGAATTCCAGGTCTTTCCACCATCAAAGGATCTCAAAAAGCGCAGCGAATTATTATAAACCGTATTGGCATCTTTTGGATTCGCGTAAATATTGGTATAGTAAAAAGGCCTGTTGGTCAAATTGGGATTATCGGATACAAACTCCCAGCTAGCACCTCGATCTGCAGATCGATATAAACCTCCTTGATTATCCGAAGCCTCAATATTTGCATATACTACATCCGGATCCGCCGGTGAAACTGCAAAATCGATTTTTCCTGTTAATTCAGTGGGAAGGCCATTGCTGAGCTTACTCCATGTATTACCGCCATCAGTGGACTTGTAAACTCCGCCCTCAGTGGAACCTGAAGTAATCGTCCATGGCTTTCGCTCCCCTCTCCAAGCACCTGCATAAATGGTATTTGGATCATCAGGAGCCAATTCCAAATCGGAAACACCAACACTATCGGAATGATAGAAAACCTTGTCCCAGGTTTTTCCTCCATCCATAGTTTTAAAGACCCCTCTTTCTTCATTTTTTTCAAATGCCTGACCAATTGCAGCTACATACACAATATCTGGATTATCAGGATGTATTTCTACCGATCCGATCTGACCTGCATCTTTTAAACCAATGAAATCCCAGGTTTTACCTTCATCCGTGGATTTATATACCCCTTTACCGGTAATGACATTGGAGCGAAGTCCATCTGAACCCGTGCCCACATAAATAATTTCAGGCTGTTTTTGATAAACGGAAATGGCCCCGATGGAAGGAGTTGGGAAATATCCATCCGAGATATTCTCCCAAGTGATCCCATAATCTTCTGTTTTCCATACACCACCTCCAGTTGCTCCCATATAAAACAAAGAAGGTTTTGAAGCAACCCCGGCTACGGCAGTCACTCTACCTCCACGTAAAGGCCCCACATTTCGAAATTTATATGAATTCAATAAAGGAGTGAGATCTTGGGAAAAGGCCCAAATACTCATCGGTAACAAAAAGGCGGTGATAAGTAGCTTTTTTAGCATTGCAATTTCAGTTAAAGATAAAATATACTGGGAATTCGGTTTAAAAAACAAGGCAATTATAGGAATGGCCATGATTCCAGATTACTCTTTCCCAATTCATTCTGATTTTATCAAAGGGAACTCCGTAATTCGAAGTGTCGTGGTCCCGTAGGGTACTAAAACTACCTCTCGACCCTCGCCCAGATTTTCAAGGTTTAAGTCAGTGGATGCTTGATTGATCAATTTCCAAGAAGGAATCTGATATGCTGGTAAAGTCAATTGAATTGGGGCGTTTTCAAGGTTCCAAGGATAACTGCCATCCCAGGGGTTTTCTTGCACTTTCACAGAACTTTCCAAATCATTCAAAGTGGACTCTTTTAATCCATAATTCCAGGGATCTAGAGGATAGACCTCCTGAAAGGCCCGGAATCTATCATTTCTATCTTTTGTTTTCGTTTCTCCCTCTATTTTCAAACTGTAGACCAGTGGACCACGTTCTATTGCCACCATTCCTTCATACCAAGTCGAAGATTTTAATTGCATGGGTAAATTGAGCTCCACTTGGTCTCCATCCTGCCATGTTCTCTGAATGATTGCGATTCCATTTTTATTTTCAAACGCGACCGACTCCCCATTAATAAGTATTGTCGGATTTACCGCCCAGCTTGGAATTCTTAAATGAAATGGAAAATCGGAGGTAGCAGAAAGGTTCAACTCAAATTGAATAGATTCTCGAAAAGGAAAACCGGTTGTTTCTTTTATTTGTAATCTCTCTCCGTTTCCTACCAATAGTTCTACAGAACTTGGTGCGTACAACAAAGCGGCAACCCCCGCATCAGGAGTAGCATAAAATAGATTCTGGACAAACTTAGGCCAAGATTGATGCATATTCGTCGTGCAGCAAGGATAACCAGTCAGCTCCCCAAATACAAAATCAGTCCCCCCGTGATGCTCCGTCTCATAAGAGTAATCCATCTCGTCTGAAAGAACTACTTGGTTTGCAGCCTGAAAATATTGACGGCTAGTAAAATCATCAGAGGCTTGGGTCGGTAAGGCATTGTAAGTAATTTTTTCTAATAGATCTGCAAAACTGGCATCTCCCGTAATTTTCAGGATAGTCTCCAACGAAAACATTTCCTCAGAAATCGAGCAAAATTCAATTCCTTGAACCGGGCTATTCCCATGAAGGGGTTCATCCCCTCCATACATTCCTTGAGGCTGCCCGTGATATTTTTTGAGCATTGCCAACGCATTCTTAACCGAGTTCACTGCACTGGGATCGCCTGATTTCTGATAATAAACCACAGGCTGTTTTAGACCTTGCGCCACATTGACTGTATGTAAGCCTGGAACTTGAGCTAAATTCAATCGAGAGATTTCAGTAGCGTCATAAGGGTATCTTTTGCCTTGATTATATTCCCATATATCCGCAAAAACATAGTCATTGGGCTCACTTTCGAATACCTGCTGCCAAGGAAATGTTTGCTCCTGAACCAACTCTCCAAGATCCAGTAACTTTTGATCACCAGTGATATTGTACAACCAATAGATCACTTCCAAGTTGTCCCCAGCCCTTCGATTGGCCCAAAACGAAAGTTCATCCAGAGGATGAGAAGGCAATTCGTTTAACTGATAATGAAAATACTTGGTAAGCACCTCGATCACGCGGGCATCATGGGTTGCTTGATAATATTGTTTTAAAATCTTAAGCATCACCATCTTTGGCCACCAATCTTTCCTTGGCCCTTTTTGGATACCTGCTTCCGGAGTAGGGTCTTCCTCAAATGGAACAGGTCCAATATACCCACTTTCCGCTTGATGGGTCAATGTCCAATTCACCCACTTCATAGCTTTTTCCCTCAATTCATCATCGTCTAAAATAAATGCCAAAGGTAGCAAGCCATCAATCCAATAAGGTCCTCGCTCCCAACCGTCACCATCACCTCCTAACCAGCCATTTCGCTCTCCTACTACTTCGGGATACACGGTATCCAGATTTCCAGTCATCCCACTCGCCATTCTTTCCAATTGCTCCTTTAGCCAACCATTGGGTTTAATACTTCCCAGAGGAAGTTCCAGATAGGGATTTGGTTTCAAAGGAGCGCGATTGCTTAAATAATGGGCCTGTAAGGTGGTCGACTCCTGGGGATTTTCAGAGCTACAAGAGAGTAACCCTAGGCTGATTAAAAGAAAAATTGACCATCTGAAGTAAAAGTCTTTTCGCATTGATCTTTGAAAGGTTGGTTTCATTCTAATATAAATATACATTTCTCAGAGACCATCCTCTTACCATCCAAAGAAATCCATTTCGTAAATCTCCTCAAAATCTTGCATCCTTTGTTTGTAGAGATGTAAAACATAAGATAATTTGGGTACTCCTCTAACTTAGATCGCCATGTCTCTATCCTATTTTAGTAGATTTCTTTTACTCTTTCTTTTTTTGATTTCTACTACTCCCTCAATAGCTCAAAAGACAAGTCCTTCTCTGTTCATTTCAAAAAATCCTAAAACCAACACCCCGTTTCTTCAAGCGGTTCAGATTGAATTTTTGAAAGTGGCAGATGGAGTTGCGGCTTTACCTACTTTACCCCGTGAATTGACCGGAAGGAGGTTATTAAGTGTAAGTCGGGCATATTTGAAGCGGATCACTTATCTTGGCTATGCCTTTCAGCTTACTGGTGATGAAAAATACTTAAAGGCAGTAGAAAAAAATCTATTGGCAGCGGCTGATTTTCAGGATTGGAATCCTTCACATTTTTTGGATGTAGCAGAAATGACCATGGCCATGGGGATTGGTTATGACTGGGTACATGTAGACTTATCCGAGGAATCAGCACAAAAAATAAGAGAAGCCATTGTGGAGAAAGGACTAAAACCATCCTTGGCTGAAGATTATTGGTGGATCAACACTACGAATAATTGGAATCAGGTCTGCCATGCTTCCCTCGCTGTAGGAGCCTGGGCTGTGTCAGATTATTATCCTGAATTGGCCAAAGAGATTCTAGCTAGATCGGAAGAAAAAATCCATATTCCAGAAGCCCAATACAATCCGGATGGAGCTTATCCTGAAGGCACTTCCTATTGGGAATATGGCACCACCTTTCATGTGCTTTACCTTGATGCATTTCGGAAAAAGCATCCAGAATTGGGGTTGCCTGTTTCTGAAGGTTTTTTGAAAACCGGGAATTATTTTCTACATGCTCATGGACCTACGGGTAGCTTCAACTATTCTGATTCCAGACAAAGTGAGGTGATGTCAGCAGGGATGTATTGGTTTGCTTCCAAGACCCAGCAACCTAGTTTGCTATTTAAACAGATTCCCTTGCTTCAGGAATTTTTGGATCAAAAGAGAACCTTGGATCCGGCGAATACTTCGAATCGTTTTTTCATATTCTTAATGATCTGGCTTTCAGAATTGGATACCACAGTTATCCCTACTCCGGACCAATTGACCTGGACTGGGAATGGTGAAAACCCCGTCAGTTTCCAAAGAAGTGGCTGGACCAAAGATGCTATTTATGTAGGTACCAAAGCCGGTTCACCCGAAGTAAGTCACGGTCATATGGATATCGGGAGTTTTGTCATGGATGCCAAGGGAGTAAGATGGGCAATAGACCTAGGCATGAATGATTACAACGCATTGGAATCTCAGGGAGTCAATATTTGGGATGGTGAGCAGGATGGTGAGCGCTGGTCTGTATTCCGGTATACTAATTATTCCCACAATACCTTGGTAGTGGACAGCGCCCTTCAAAACATTCATGGAAAGGCTGAAATACTCAAAGTAAAAGATAAAAAGAGCCTGAAATCCACTTCTTTGGATCTTTCCGAAGTGTATGAAAACCACCTAAAAAGCGCCGAAAGAACCACCCTGATCAAAAAAGGAAGAGAAGTAAGAATTGTAGATGAAATTCAAAATAATAGCGATATCTCCAAAGTTCGATGGGGAATGATGACATATGATGCAATAAGATTCAATGGGAAGAACCAAGCAATCATATCTAAAGGAGAAGAAAAATTAAAATTGGAAGTGATTTATCCCAAAAACGCCCAACTTCAATTGTACCCTGTCAATCCCACTGCAAAAGGAGAAGAAACGAATGAGGGAATGATTTTAATAGGATTTGAAACCACACTTTCCCCTGATCAAAAGCAAAAGCTAGAAGTGCGGTTAATCCCTATGAACTAATGCTAATTAATATAGAATTCCGGGAACCTTTACTGTGGTAAATCTTTTTTATTGAAAACTATTTTTATGGCTGAAATTATTGACTTATCGCAGGAAATCTATTCGGGAATGCCAACCTACCATTCCCTACCCCCTGTAACTATATCTACCTATTCCACTCATGAGCAATGGGATAAAATTGAGAATCCTAGCACCCAAACACCCAGTGTATTAAATCTGGAAATGAGTGAACATACCGGAACGCATGTAGATGCGCTCAACCATATGGGTAGAGAATTTTCGAGTGGTTCCATTGACAGGATGCCCTTATCCATGTTTTACACGGAGGGGGTCTGCTTGGACCTTTCCCACAAAGGCCTTCAAGAATTAATCAGTACCCAAGATTTAATAGCTGCTTTAGAAAAAAGCGATCTTCAGATCAAGAAAGGGGATACAGTTTTACTTTATACAGATCATTACCGGAAATACTACCAAACAGAGAATTGGGGGAAAGGGCCAGGATTAACAGAGGAAGCTACTCGATGGTTAGGCGATCAAAAAATTGCTGCATTTGGAGTGGAGACCATGTCTCCTGGTATTCCTAAAATCACCAATAAAGAGGTGCATCATATCTGTGGAGAATTGGGCTTTACACATTATGAGAATATGATCAATTTAGATCAACTCGTAGGTAGAGGGAGGTTTCGTTTTATAGCTTTGCCTTTAAAAATCAAAGGTGGTACAGGGTCTCCTGTAAGGGCAGTGGCAGTATTTGAGTAAGCTCACAGTTTTTTTACTTTTTTTTGAAATCTACATAGGGGTAAGCTTCTTCTGAGTTGTCCTATTTATAAAAACCATTCAAAACCTTATCTTGCATGAACAGCAAAATGCCTCCATGCAAACAAGCGATCAAATGATTTTTCAGTCGATCAAGTCAGGTGATGAAAAAGCACTGGAGATGTTATTTAAAGAATATTATCAGCCCTTATGTCGCTATGCGAATTCCTATCTGGAAGATCCTGCTGATGCCGAAGAAGTAGTACAATCCTGCTTTATCAAGCTTTGGGAAAAAAGAGAAAACATTTCCATCCAAAGTTCGGTCAAATCCTATCTCTATCAGATTATCCGAAATGCCTGTCTCAATGAGATCAAGCATCAGAAGGTCAAGAAGAATTATGGAGATATGATAATCCAACAGGGAGAACAGCATAGTGAAGCTTCTGATCAAAGCACCTTGAAAGGAGAATTGGAGGAAAAAATTGCCCTTGCACTTCAATCCTTACCCCAACAATGTCGGTTAATATTCACCATGAGTAGATTTGAGGAGTTGAAATACCAAGAGATTGCTGATCAATTAAATTTATCGATTAAAACAGTAGAAAATCAAATGGGAAAAGCACTGAAACTCATGCGGGCCCAGTTGCAGGAATACCTTCCTTTGATTGCCCTACTACTTCATATCATATTAGAATGATGAGCGAGCAGGAAGAATTCTATATTGACAGCCTTATCGCCAAATACATAGTTGGTGAAATCAGTCTTTCAGAAGAAAAAGAACTGAAGGAATGGTGCGCCCTATCGGAGGAGAATCAAAAAGTGCTGGATGATGAATTATTGATTTTTCAAAAAGCAAATCTAGGTTCCGACCAGCAGTTTGACGCAGACCTTGCCTGGAGTAAAATTCAGCCAAAAATCCACCCGCCTAAAAAAGGAAAGCAAATTTTCTTTACTCCATGGAGGATTGCTGCCAGTTTGATCCTCATATGCGCAGTATCTTTCTTGATATATCAACAGCTTTCCGCTCCTGAAGAATTTACTTATTTGAGCGAGAATCAAGTGGAGACGCAAATTCTTCCAGATCAAACCCAACTCTCTTTAAATCGGGATTCAGAGGTAAGTGTAGAATACAATGAGCGTAAAAAAACTGGGCTGATTAAACTAAGCGGAGAATCCTTGATTTCCATTCCTGAGGACAAAAAAGTAAAATGGCAGGTTCAAGTCAATGAATTATTTATTGAGGATATAGGTACAGTCTTTAATGTGAAGGCTTACCCAACTAGTCCTTTGGTAGAAGTATCTGTTTTGGAAGGGGAAGTAAGGATGTATTTACAATCAAACGAGGGAATTCAACTTCTAGCAGGAGAAAAGGGGACATTTAACAAAAACTCAGGCAATTTCTCGAAAGAAGAAGCAGATGCCAATGTGGATTCATATAGTACAAAATCCTTTTCCTATTTCAACCAGGATTTGGCTTCAGTAGTAGCCCAGTTGAGTGAAGTTTATCAAACTGAGATTATTTTGGAAGGGAACATTGGAAACTGCCGCTTGACTGTCGATTTTGAAAATGAAGACCTGGACACCATTTTGTCTATTATTTCTGAAACGCTTAATTTAGATATCACAAGAAACGGGAGTGATATCGTACTTTCAGGAGCAGCCTGCAATTAATTTTTTCAAATGAGACATACCTTTTACCGGCCTATTATAGCCATCATAATGTTGCTAGGCAGCTACCATACCATTGTTGGTCAGCAAACATCTTTACTGGAAAAAAGGGTTACCATTGAGGCACAGGAGGAGCCATTGGACGGGTTTCTAAACAGGCTTTCTAAAGAGGTGGGAGGGGTATTTTCTTACAGTCCTTCTACCCTGGATGTCAACAGAAATATTACAGGTAATTTTTCAGATCAATCCTGTAGGGAAGTATTGGAAGAAGTTTTTGATGGAGCAGTCAACTATAAACAAAAAGGGGTTTATCTAATATTGACCCCAGCTCCTCCCGCTGAAAAAGAAATAACCATCAGTGGTTATGTGGTGGACGAACAATCCGGAGAGCGTATAAAAAATGCCACGGTGTATAACCCCATCACCCTACAATCTTCTACTACTGATGAATTTGGTTTTTTCCAATTTCAGGTAAAAAATCCTGCGGAGGAAAATTTCCAGTTGATCGTCAACAAAAAAGATTATGCTGACACGCTATTGGTAGAAAGTAGAAACTCCAGATTTCAAAAAATCTTTTTGAAGGCAGAAGGTGAAAATGCCTCTCCGATTGTCCGAAGTCTCACGGAACCCATGAAAAATTTCTGGGCTTGGACTTCCAATTCTGTGGGTTTTACCAACCTTGAAAATGTTCAGGACACCTTATCCCGTGGATTTCAGGTATCTTTTGTCCCTTTTATTGGAACCAACCGGAAAATAAGCGGATCTGTAGTCAATAACTTTTCACTCAATATTTTGGGAGGTTTCTCAGGTGGAACCAACAAAGCTGAAATGGGCGGACTTTTTAACATCAACCGCAGAAATGTACAATATTTTCAAGCTGCTGGTCTTTTCAACCAAGTAGGCGGAACGGTAAAAGGATTCCAAGTAGCTGGATTAACCAATATCAACCTAGATGCGGTGACAGGGTTTCAAGCAGCAGGAATAGGTAATTTTTCCTCGGGTCCAGTTTCTGGAGTTCAAGCGGCAAGCGTATTGAATATCATCACCTCAGATCTAAAAGGAGTACAATTGGCAGGAGTTACCAATTACACGCATCATGATGTAAAAGGCGGACAAATCTCTGCTGTCCTCAATATTGCCAAAAATGTCCAGGGCTTTCAATTGGGCTTATTCAACTATTCAGACAGCACTTCCGGAATCCCCATTGGCCTGATCAGTTTTGTCAGAAAAGGATACCACAAAGTGGAAATTGGAGCAGATGAAATGTTGCCTTTAAACATCTCATTGAGAACAGGCACGAGAGGGTTTTATAATATGATTTTTGCTGGAGTAAGACCTGAAAGAGCAGATTCAGTCACTTGGGCATTCGGATACGGAGTAGGAAGCTCTCCCAAATTGGTAAATAAGTTATTTCTCAATATCGAATTGAGTTCACAGCAGCTTTTGAAAGGAAATTTGGAAGCCTTAAACTTGATCAACCGAGGCTATTTGGGATTGGATTATCAGTTCGCCAATAAAGTTGGAATCTTCGCAGGCCCTAGCATCAATTGGAGAGTTTTCGATAGTTCGTATTCAGATCATCCAGAATTATTTTCTTATACTTCTCCAAAAATCATCTCTGAACAAGACTACCGAGATGATATTAAATCACAGCTTTGGTGGGGTTTCCGGGCTGGAATCCGCTTTTTTTAAAAATTTTTAATTTTTTTCTACCCGTCCATAGGGGGAGAAAAGTTTTCGATTGTCATAGATACGAAAACTAAACCAACGCTATGAAAACGGTAAATAAAATTATTGGAGCTATTTTATTCGTTGCTCTCAATCCTCTTTCAGCATTTTCTCAAACTGTTTCTACAGATTTTGAAAACCAAGAAACCCGAAATACAGAACTACAGATTTCTATAGTCCCTTACCTAGGGACCAATGGAAAAAATTCTGGAATTACCACGAATGATTTCTCATTCAATTTATTTGGAGGATACTCTGCTGGAACCAACAAATTAGAAATGGCAAGTTTGTTTAACATCAACAGGTTGGATGCAAAATATGTACAGCTTGCTGGAATTTTCAATCAAGTAGGTGGTAAAGTAGAGGGCGCTCAATTTGCAGGCATTGCCAACGCAAACCTGGACTCCATCAGAGGTGTTCAAGGAGCCGGCATTGTCAACTTCACCACAGGGGCTGTGGAAGGTACCCAGCTCGCTGGCATCACCAACTTTACGAGCAAATCAGTGCGTGGATTCCAGGGTGCTGGAATAGTCAACTTTGCAGGTCAGGAATTAACGGGCTTTCAAGGTGCTGGCATTGCCAATTTTGCAGGCGGAAATGTAAAAGGAACTCAAGCTGCAGGTATTGTCAACTTCACCCCAAAAGATGTCCAGGGAGTGCAGGTTGCTGGAATTCTAAATTTTGCAAGAAAAGTAAATGGTAGCCAAATCGGTCTTTTTAATTATGCAGATAGTATTTCAGGAGCTCCTATTGGACTACTCAGTATCGTCAAAAGCGGGTATCATACCCTAGAAATTGGAACCGATGAAATCCTTCCAATCAACCTTTCTTTTCGAACAGGTACGCGAAGCTTTTACAATATGCTTTTCGTAGGGATTCGACCAGAAATAACAGATTATACTGTTTGGGCATTTGGATATGGAATTGGTACTTCTCCAAGGCTTGGGAGAAAAACGTTCTTGAATATTGAAGCCAGCTCCCAGCAACTCAATAGAGGAAATGTTGAAGCATTGAATTTGATCAATCGTTTTTATGTAGGAGCTGATTTTCAAGTGGCTCGTAAAGTCGCTCTCTTTGCAGGTCCTTCTATCAATTTTAGAGTGTACGACACCTCTTATAATCAACACCCAGACCTCTTTACCTATAGCGGTCCAAAGGTGTTCTCCGAAAGAAACTATCGGTTTGATGATCTAGCGAGCCAATTCTGGTGGGGCTTCCGTGCTGGAATCAGGTTCTTCTAATCTCTTTTTGAATCATACAAATCCATCTCTGATTTAAGATCAGACTGGAAATTCTTTGCCCAAAAACACGAATCTCATGAAATTTCTATTCACAATCTATGTAACCTTGCTTCTCGCATTTTTCAGTTTTCCTGGATTTTCACAGGAATTAAGTCAGACAATTCGAGGAAAAGTGGTAGATCAAATCAGTCAGTTGGCAATGCCAGGAGCAACCATTATGATTCTAAATACAGATCCACTGGTTGGTGAAATTACCGATGAGTATGGAGAGTTTAAAATGAAAAACGTTCCTATTGGCCAATACACATTGAGAGTAAGTTTTGTGGGCTACAAGGACCTGATCCTTCCAAACATTCAAGTGAATTCGGGTAAAGAAGTGGTACTTCAAATTTCTCTGGAAGAAGACATCACACAAATCCAGGAATTTGTAGTCAATGCCAGCGACAAGGACCGAACAATCAACGATATGGTAGTGGTGAGCGGTAGAACTTTTTCTGTTGAGGAAACAAGAAAGTTTGCTGCAGCAGTCAATGATCCAGCACGAATGGCTGCTTCCTTTTCAGGGGTAGTAAGTACTGATGATGGAAACAACAACATTTCTATTCGTGGCAATAGTCCAAACGGATTACTATGGAGAATGGAAGGGATAGAAATTCCTAACCCAAATCATTTTGTCAACCCCGGAACATCAGGAGGGGGAGTTTCTATTTTAAGTAGCCAGTTACTTTCCAATTCTGATTTTCTAACGGGAGCATTTACTGCCGAATACGGAAATGCACTTTCCGGGGTCTTTGATCTTAACTTGAGAAAGGGAAATAATGAAAACCAGGAATTCACTATCCAAGCGGGATTCCTTGGTTTGGATCTCGCAGCGGAAGGTCCAATTGCAGCAGGATATCGAGGATCTTACCTAATCAACTATAGGTACTCCACCCTTTCCTTACTTTCCAAACTAGGACTTCCATTGGGTGATTTCGTAACCAATTTTCAAGATCTATCCTTCAACATATTTCTACCAACCAGTGAAAACAGTAGTATCACCTTATTCGGTTTTGGAGGATTGAGCAATCAAAAAAGTAATGCGGAGCAAGACTCTCTAACTTGGGAAAGTGAAGGAGATCGCTACAGCTCAAAATTCCTTTCCAATACTGGTGCAGCTGGAATCAAATATTCCCAAACACTCAATCCTTCGAATTTTCTTCAAACCACCTTGTTGGTATCAGGGAACACTTTGGGAGATAAAGGTTCTAGACTGGATAACGAATACTTGTATGAGAATAGGTATGATGATCATTTCAGTAATTCAAAAATCACTCTAAGTTCAGTTTTAAATTCAAAGCTTTCAGCAAGGTCCAGCTTACGAAGTGGGATGTATTTAAATCAACTGTTTTATAATATTCACCTAAACAACTATGATGAGGAGCAGGGTCACATAATCACCAATGCCAATTCAAAAGGGAATACACAAAGTATACAGGCTTTTTCACAATGGAATTATAAAGCCAGTGAAAGGCTGACGTTTAACCTAGGGCTTCATTACCTCCAGCTTCTCCTAAATAATTCTAATTCTTTGGAGCCAAGATTTAGCCTGGCATACGAATTAGATGAAAAACAACGATTGAGTTTTGGATATGGATTGCATAGTCAGGTCCAACCTCTTGGGACTTACTTCGCGGAAAAAGAAGTAGAAGGAGAAATTATCCTACCCAATAAGGACTTGGATTTGAGTAAATCCCATCATTTTGTATTAGGATACGATCGATCCTTAAACCCATTGTTGAGAATGAAGATCGAAGCTTACTACCAGCATCTATTCCAAATTCCAATCAAAGAAGGGGTGTATGAAACTTATTCAATCATCAATCAACAATGGTCTTTTGCAACGGACCCATTAATTAATGAAGGGCTAGGAAAAAATTATGGTGTTGAGTTGACTTTGGAACAGTTTACCCACAACAATCTTTATTTCCTGTTATCTACTTCTTTGTATAATTCACAATATAAAACCCAGGAAAACGTGTGGAGGAATACGAGGTATAATGGAAATCTCAATGTCACTTTTACAGGAGGCAAAGAATTCCCTCTTCAAAAAAACAGAACCTTAGGGGTGAACATTAGAGGTATTTACGGAGGCGGATTAAGAACCACTCCCATTTTGCTAAACCAATCCATCGAAAAAGGAGAAACCGTTTTGGATGACGCAAAGGCATTTGAAACTCAAAATCCCGCTTATTTCAGGACTGATTTAAGGATAAGCCTAAAAAGAAATAAGGCAAAATCTACTCGCACTTGGGCTTTGGATATTCAAAATGCTACCAATAGAAAAAATATCTATGGAAGCTATTTCGAACCCATGGACAGTGAGATCAAAACTTCCTTTCAAGCTCCTTTGATCCCTATCCTCAGTTACCGCGTTGAGTTTTAATCAAAAATGGGATGGTAGAAAATTTCTGTCATCCCTTTTATTAAGCCAAGAAATTGATTCCTAACTGAGTTCTTTCTTCAAGATCTTGCCAGTGGCAGACATTGGAAGCGCCTCCATAAACTGGATAATTCTTGGGTATTTATAAGAAGCTATTTGCTCTTTGGTCCAGGTGATCAAATCATCTTCATTCAACTCAAATCCTTGATTCAAAACCACACAAGCTTTGATTTCTTCACCGGATTCTTCATTTGGAACACCAATCACAGCCACCATAGACACTGCATCATGCTTCATCATCACTTCCTCAATCTCTCTTGGGTAGACATTCAGTCCCTTCCGGATGATCATTTCCTTGGTTCTATCCACGATAAAAAAGAACCCATCCTCATCTTTTATGGCAACATCTCCTGAGTAAAGCCAGCCATCTTTTAAAGTCTCTGCAGTAGCTTTGGGGTTGTTATAATATCCTTTCATCACATTGTGTCCCCTATAAATTAATTCTCCTTTTGCTCCTGCGGGAAGTTCTTTTCCTTTGTCATCCACCACTTTGACTTCAATTCCCCATACTGGAACACCTACTGAACCTGGTTTCTTGCCAAATTCTTTTTGGTTGAAAGTAACCACGGGAGATCCTTCGGACATTCCATACCCCTCATAAATAGGGACATTAAATTTCTTCTCGAAATTTTCAAGCACGTTTACAGGTAAAGCAGCCCCTCCAGAAACACATGTTTTTAGATTTTTAGCGATTGAGGCAATATCAAACTGGGTTTCGTCGCTGTTTAACAATCCCCAATACATAGTAGGAACTCCTGCGAAAATACTGATATCATGTTTCTCCATTAATCCCAGCACCTGAGCACCATCAAATCTTGGTAGTAAAACACTTGTTGCCCCTACATATAGTCCCGCATTCATAAGTACCGTCATGGCAAAAATGTGAAATAAGGGCAATACAATTAATAACTTATCCTCCCTTTCCAGAGAAAGGATTTCCTTTGAGAGCATGGCATTCAAAACCAAATTAGAATGTGAAAGCTCAGCTCCTTTTGGCTTACCTGTGGTTCCAGAGGTATAGATAATTAAGGCAGTATCATCTGCTCCTGTGACCATGGTAGAATAAACTGAAGACCTATTGGCCATGAGCATTCCTAATGTCTTAACCCCCTCAAAAGGGGACGGATCTGTCATTTGGGGTGTGATTACAAAAAAATGCTTGCAGTTACTTACCCTATTAAATCCTTCCAGACCTTCCTTTGCCATCGGCAATTCCTTTGTCCCTTCAAAACAGAAATAGGCCTTTGCCCCTGAATTTTGTAGATGGTATTCTATTTCATCATGCTTCAATAATACCGATAACGGAACCACAATGGCCCCTGCTTTCAAAATCCCAAAATAGATCATAGGGAAATAAGGTAAATTAAGACAGCTCAATGCGACTCGATCTCCTTTGTGAATACCAAGCGTATTCAGTCCATTGGCAATTTGATTTGCTGCATTATCTATTTGGGCAAAAGACAAATGCTTGTCCATAAAAATAAAAGCGTCCTTATTGGGGTATTTCCTAGCGCTTTCTTCCAGCAATACTGCAAGATTCATCATGATTATTTTGGGTTTGAATGGGTTTGATACATTAAAAAGCCTATTCAATCTAAGGATTTTTCACCGCATTGTCCCCAATTAAAGTCGCAATAAGTCAATCGGGTAAGGAAAATGCCACATAGCTATCACCACTTTTAGTCCCCTTTCCTCCACCACATGCGATGACTAAAAATTGTTTCCCTCCTTTTTCGTAAACTGCCGGAGTAGCATGCCCGGAAGCAGGTAATTTTGCCTCCCAAAGTAAGTCTCCAGTTTCTTTGTCGAAAGCCCTGATTTTCTCGTCTTTAGTGGCAGCTATAAACAGTAATCCACCCGCTGTAGCTACTGGACCTCCATAATTTTCAGTTCCAGTTGGTGCAAATCCCTGAGCGCTTAAAGAGTCAATTTCTCCCAAGGTAATCTGCCATTTCTTTTTGCCAGTGTTCATATCAATGGCTGTTAATAAACCCCAAGGAGGATTGGAACCATAGAGACCTTCTTTGGTCCGTAATCTTTTGTAGCCATTCATAAAATACCTAGGAGCCAATGGTGCATCCTTAGATTCCATCTCTTTTTTATCTCCCTCAGCTTGTTTTTGATTAAGCAGGTAGTTGACCAGCACCTTTCTGTTTTCCTCAGAAATATGATCGAAAGCTGGCATGGCACCTCTGCCTTTTTTTAGCAACTGGTGTAACGAATCTGCCGAATACTTCTCTTCTACGCCCAACAGAGAGGGAATCGAAGGAGGGTTTCCCTTTCTTTCCAGCCCATGACAATTACCGCAATACGTGGAATAAATGGATTGTCCTACATTTTCAAATTCAGCATTTGGAGTCATTTCAATAAGCCAAGGAATTTGATTGGCATTGACATATAAAGTCTGCGTACCAGGATCAAATGAGGCTCCTCCCCATTCTCCTCCTCCATCCATACCTGGAAAAAGTATAATTCCATGGTCCGCACTTGGTGGAGCCCAAGTGTCTCCAAATTGAACATTCTCAAGTTGAATTTTGATATCTTCTTCCCATTCCGGCTTCAAGCTTAGAATGTCTTGCTGCTCAAAGCGCATTTTCATAAATGGTTCCGGCAAGGTAGGCATAGGCTGTGTCGCTGCAGTTTCTTCACCGGGTAGGGTAGATTGGGATACTGGAAGTTCTTCAATGGGCCAAATAGGTTCACCAGTTTCCCGGTCAAAAACATAGGTCATCCCTTGTTTTGAAATTTGAGCCACAGCATCCATCCATTTTCCATCTTTTTGAATTCGAATTAAGTTTGGATTGGCAGGAAAGTCTCGATCCCAAACATCATGGTGTACTGCTTGAAAATGCCAGATCCGTTCTCCTGTATTAGCGTTCAAGGCAACCAAAGAATTGGCATATAGATTATCTCCCTTCCTAAATCCGCCCCAAAAGTCATACGTAGCAGAGCCTGTGGGGACAAAAACGATTTCCCGCTTTTGATCCACTACCATTCCCGCCCAATTGTTAGCCCCACCAATTTTCTGAACGTGTTCTGCATCCCAGGTTTCGTAGCCCTCTTCCCCTTCGTGAGGAATGGTGTGGAAAATCCATTCCCGTTCTCCTGTTTTGACATTGTAGGCCCTGATATGTCCCGGGGCCGCATCTAAGCCCTCGGAAAGCCTCATTCCTATGATAATTTTATCTTTAAAAATGACTCCAGGTGCATTGGCAACGATTAAAAAATCCTGTCTTTCGGTATCCAACCCTTTTCGTAAATCCACTTTTCCTTGATCTCCGAATTCAAGAATTGGCTGTCCCGTTAACGCATTCACCGCCATCAACCAATTCCCTGCTCCAAAAAGAATTCTTTTATCCTCCCCTTCCTCCCAATAACTGACTCCGCGGTTTGTCCCGGCCCAGGAATTTTCTCCCCCGAGGACTTGAAAGGGATCAAATCTCCAGACTTCTTTTCCAGTCTCTGCATCCAAGGCAAAAACATTTAATTTGGGAGTAGTACCAAATAGCAACCCATCCACGACAATGGGTTGGCATTGGATCTGAGACCTTTCGGTGGCATCGCCTGTCTGATAGGTCCAGGCGACCGAAAGTTGGGCTACATTTTGTTTATTGATTTGTTGGAGAGAAGAATACCGAGACCCATCTTCAGGACCTCCATAATGAGACCAATCGGTATAATCAATTTCTTCTTTTGTTCCTTCACATCCTAACAAAGAAAAAACACAGAGGGCTAACAAGAAGTAAAAAATTTTCATCAGCATGGGTTTAAAGTTAAAGGAATAAAATATCGCTTTTTTTTCACCACCTGCCAAGCATTTTAATTGCTGATGAAATCAATCCTTCTTTTAACCCAAGGTATATGGAAAATCTAGGGGATCGGGGTATTTGAACTTAAAACCTGTTTGAATAATTTTTTTGGAATCTATTAATCTATCCTCTTCATGTTGAGGAGTCTCATAACTTAATGGAGGAGCCAGATTTAAGTCTTTAACATTTCTTTCAAAGATCTCTTTCTTCACCGAATGAATAGGAGCTACTCCATTATACACCTCGTTCCATAAATCATGCTCTAAAATCCAGGCAATCAATCCGACTGCATCATCTTGATGAACATAATTAACCCGTGTATGCCCTTTGACTTGCTCCTTCCCCGAAAAATATTTTCCTGGTATTCTCTCTTCTCCCATTAAGCCTCCAAATCGGAGAATGGTTAGATCAAAATCTGCTGAATTAGTAATCATTTGTTCGGCATCCCATAGGGTTGAATTTCCTGTATTTTCTCTGGTAATTGGGAAAGATTCATCGTAGGCCTCTGCTCTTGGAGTAGTTGGATAAATTCCTGTGCTGGATACAAATAAGACTTTTTTTGCACCAGCTTGATTGATCATACTCTTCAAGTATTTCAATTGTTCTAAATAGAAATCCGAACTTTGAACCCTAGACCTGGGAGGGATATTGATTACGAGATAATCACTTTGAAATAATTTTTGAAACCCTTTTCCTTCAGGATGGGGATTCATTTTTAGGGTTACTACGTTCAGTCCATTTTGCTCAAGCTTCTGTCTTTTTTGATCACTGGTAGTACTGCCAATTACCTCCCAACTTTTGTTTTTTAAAAATTGGGCTAATGGCAAACCAGCCCATCCAAGGCCAATTATCCCTACTGTCTTCATATGCTTTTATAAAAAAACCTCCAAAAAGGAGGTTGATGTTTGTTTATTTTTTCGGCATGGTACCTAAAAGGATATCCCAAAGTGGAGTACTCACTCCAAATGCCACATCTGGATCTTTATAATGGTGAATTGCATGGTTAACCCAAAGTACTTTCATGAAGTTTTTTGGTGGAGCAATCGCATGAACCAAGTAATGAAAGCCTAGATAACTTGCGTATCCGAATAAAAACCCTGGAAGAAAATATAATGCATAATCACCCATAATTAAGGTGAATACCAAATAGAAAATAGCTGCATAGGCCGCAGATACAAACGGAGGCATTGCAAGTCTATATTTATCTTTTGGATAATCATGGTGCACGCCGTGAACAGTATACTGCAACTTATCTTTGATCGGGTTGCTTGGCTCCATATGGAAGAAGTGTTTATGCATCATATACTCCACAAAGGTAAAAGCGATGTATCCCACCACGGTAATTCCGAGCCCCATTGCCAAACTTATGGTAGTAGTGGTAAAAGCATAGTAAAATGAAATCCCTGCAAAAACAATAAACATTGTAATCGGTACTAGGATATTTGTTCTTGTCAACCTTTCCAAAATTGGGTTGGTAAACATCCGTGCAGTATTAAAATTGTCCGGTTTATCCAGTCTTCCAATCTTTTTCATACGAGCTTTAATCAAATTTACTTGTTCAAAGAGGCAAAACCTCGATTCGAATTACAAAGTTAATCTATTTGAGTTATTTAAATGGGCAATTGAGTTACTATAATATAAGAAAATATTAAATGCGTGCTAAAGTAGACTCAATAGTCTTTTGATAATAATCTACATACATTGGTAAAATCGCAGAAATATCAAACTCTTGAGCCCTCGCCAAAGCATTCTTCTTGAATGTAGGCAAGTTTTCATCTTTTAAAATAAATAACCCTTTTTCTTTCATATCATCCACATCACCGACTTCACATACAAAACCTGTAACTCCATCCAAATTCAATTCAGGAATTCCGCCTGCATTAGAAGATAGAATCGGAACTTCACAGGCCATGGCTTCTAATGCTGCCAGCCCAAAACTTTCTTTCTCAGAAGGCATGACAAACAAGTCTGCAACAGACAACACTTCCTCCACGGCATCTAATTTACCTAAGAAACGAGTATCATCACAGGTACCTAATTCTCTGCAAAGCCGCTCCATCTTATCACGCTCAGGTCCATCGCCTACCAATAAAAGTTTAGCTGGAATCTCTTTTCTGATTTCATAAAACACCCTAATGACATCCTCTACACGTTTTACCTTTCTGAAATTGGATGTATGAACCAAAAGCTTTTCACCATTCGGACAAATTGCCAATTTGAAGTGTTCTTTCTTTTGCTTTTTGAACCTATCTAAATCAATAAAGTTCGGAATTACTTGAATATCTCTTTTTATCTCAAAATGAGACAGAGTTTCTTTCTTCAGATCTTCTGAAACGGCGGTGACCCCATCAGATTGATTAATACTAAAGGTCACAACAGGTTCGTAACTAGGATCTTTCCCTACCAAAGTAATATCTGTACCATGCAAGGTGGTCACTACTGGAATATGGATTCCCTCCTCTTTCAGGATTTGTTTTGCCATATAAGCCGCAGAAGCATGAGGAATTGCATAATGAACATGCAATAAATCGAGCTCTTCATATTTGACCACGTAAACCATTTTACTGGCCAGTGCCAATTCGTAGGGTGCATGTTCAAATAATGGGTAGGACTTGATGTCAACTTCGTGATAAAATAAGTTCTCACTAAAAAAATCTAAGCGCGTTGGCTGCCTATAGGTAATGAAATGTATCTCATGCCCAATTTTCGCCAGACCTTTTCCAAGTTCTGTTGCTACTACTCCACTACCCCCAAACGTAGGATAGCAAACAATGCCTATTTTCATATTTCAGATCGTATAGGTGTTTAAACCTGACTTTAAACACGGTTTGGGTTTATTTTTGTTCAAATTAAGTATTTTAAATATTAAATGAATTAAGCCCGAAAGGTAATCACCGCCTTTATTTACTGAAATACAGATGTTTACATCGTTTTCTTCCTGAAAAAATTATTTATAAAAATCACCCTTTCTTTTAAAAACGGCTGAAAAAAACCCTGTTAACCACAAATTCTTGTGGGGATCTGATGAACACAAGAGGTGTAACTTCAATTTTCTCTGCCCTACTTCTACTTACCAATTTCGAATCATTTCACTAAAATATGGCTCAGTCTTCAAACCAAAGCAACTCTTAAATCAAGTTACTAGAGGACACTTTAATTGGTATCGACCTGTTTATTTAAGAATACTTTTACAAAAAACCCGAAGTCTATCTTTCAAGGAAAGAATATATTATTCACTGGTTTTTCCCATGGCTTGATAAATAATATCATGGATTTCTGTCCGGATTCCTTCTTTGAGCAACTTGGTATTATTGGCATCAGGATATACCCGATTAGAAAGAAAAACATAAATCAATTGGTTCTCGGGATCGGCCCAAACACAAGTTCCTGTGAATCCAGTATGTCCAAAAGTACTTTTAGGTGCTAATTCACTTGCAGAACCTCCTTTTCCAGGTTCTTGGTCAGGCTTATCCCATCCCCATCCTCTTCGACTTTGTTTGGACTGTAACCTTGTAAACATATCCACAGTCGTAGGCTTGATCAATGAAACATCCCCGTAATATCCACGGTTTAGCATCATCTGCATCATGACGGCCAAGTCATTCGCTTTTCCAAAAAGGCCTGCATGCCCCGCAACTCCTCCATACATTGCTGCGCCCGGGTCATGAACATAGCCCCTAACTAATCTTTTCCTGAAAGCTACATCATCCTCTGTAGGAGCGATGTTATCAAGAGGCATTTTTTCAGCGGGGAGAAAAGTCATGGTATACAAACCCAAAGGCTCGTAAAAATTCTGGTCCATGAAATCATTCAATGGTTGATTGACGATTCTTTCTACTACTGCCTGCATAAAGTACATGGTCAGGTCAGAATACACATATTTATACTTGCCTCCGGATTTTGGAAGAAGCTTTGACTCCACAGTCCAATTCCAGATACTGTCTCTCAAATCATCTCGCCCATACATATCGTTGGAAACAGGCCTTTTGAATCCTTGTTCTGGACGGGGTTTATAAAAATCCCCTCTCCAATTCCCTCTTTCAACAGTTTTTGCATAATGCGGAATGTAAGCAACCAATCCAGATTCATGCATGAGAACATCCTTGATCACCAAATGCTCCTTGTTGGTTCCCTTTAATTCAGGCAAATAGTCTCCAAGGGTCTTATTCATATCCAGCTCTCCCCTACTTTGAAGAAACATGACTGCTTGAGTAGTGGCTAAGACTTTGGTAATCGAAGCCAAATCATAGACCGTTTCTGAGGTGACTTTAGGACTAGTTTTATATTCCAATTGACCATACGATCTTTCAAAAACCACTTTTCCATTTTTGACCACCAAAACATTGGCACCAGGAGTCGCTTGGATTCGGATAGCTCTTTCAGCGACTTCATCAATTTTATTAAGAATCTCACTATTCAGTCCAACGCTTTCAGGAGTACCATAGGACAACCGTTGGTTTCCAGGCAAAAACCCTCCTACTCCTTGGGTAAATTGATCACTTACAGATACAGGCAAGATTCCTTGCGCAGGGCGACCTCCAAATAGTACTTGAGGTGCCAATTCTTGGGTAAAGTCATTATTCTCATAGGCAAAAATGACATTTTCCAATCCTTCCAAATATTGAGCAGCATACGAATTACCAAACAATACCACTACCACTTTCTGCCGTTTACTTAAATCCTTAAGCAATTGAACATCAGCAGGAGCAATTCCAAATTTCCTTCTGGGACTATTAGTAACCCCCATTAAACCGACTACCACCACCTTATAATCTTCTAGCTTTTTCATGGTGTTGTAGTGGGAAGTCTGATCTGCTGCCTTTGGAATTGAAAAATGGTCAAACTGGGCATACTTGGACAGGTATTTTTGAAATACCTCTCCCTCATCTCCTATGGATAAAGAAGCAAAGCTTTTCAAGTCAAGCTGCTTGAAAGGGACCAAATCATCTTTGTTGGTAGCAATAGTGATGGCATCCGCATAAAGCTCTTCAGTGATCACTTTCGCTTCAGGGCTGGTCAATCGCTCTAATAAACCTTCTGTTTCAATCGGTTTGTAATTATTGAGACCGGCCCAATATTTTGCCTTTAATATTTTCTTTACTCTTCGATTCACCTCCGCTTCCTCAATCACGCCATCTTCCACTGCTCTTTTGATCATGGCTTTTGCCTTTGGCACATCCTGGGAATACAAAAGAATATCATTCCCTGCCAATAGGGCTTTTAAATCTACCTCTCCGGGGGAATTAGTATTGGCCACCCCTTTCATATTCAAGGCATCTGTGAAGATCAGGCCTTGAAAGTTCATTTGATTTTGGAGTAAGTCCGTCACCACTTTTTTGGACAAACTGGTTGCCATATTGGCCGCTGGGTCCAAGCTCGGAATATTGAGGTGGGCAACCATCACAGACATCAAGTTTTCCCTAAAAAGCTCCTGGTAAGGATAGAGGTCTACCTCCCAGATCCGTTGCTCCGGATTCTTTATCACTGGCAATGAATAATGGCTATCCACTTCTGTATCCCCATGTCCTGGAAAATGCTTTGCGTTGGCAATCACCCCATGATCTTGCAGCCCTTTCATATAAGAGACCGCGCGTTGGGCTACTAATTTTTTATTTTCTCCAAATGCTCGATATCCAATTACGGGATTATCAGGATTGGAATTAACATCTACAACGGGGGCAAAATTGATATGCATACCCAACTCTTTGAACTGTCTAGCCATTTCAGTTCCCATATCATAAATCAATTCGGAATCCTGAACAGCACCCAAGGTCATGGCTTTAGGAAAGTCCGGTATAGAATCCAAGCGCATACTTATTCCCCATTCTGCATCCATTGCAATGAACAAAGGTGTTTTAGCCTGTGCTTGGTAATAATTGGTCAAATTGGCTTGTCTTACTGGGCCTCCCTGAAAAAATATCAGCCCTCCAAGATTTTCACTCTTAACCAAATTAGCAATTTCATCCACATGCCTTTGGTCTTTATTTGAATAAGCCGCAACCATAAAAAGTTGTCCTAACCTTTCCTCAAAACTGAGGGAGTTAAAAACACTATCCACCCAACTCACTTGGTTCAATGGGTCCTTACTAACCAGTGGATCCTCCACAGCAGCGAGATTATCTGTTCTGCCTGAACTGAATAAAATTGCAATAAATCCTACAGTCAAAACCCTCCAAAGCTTCATGCTCATTCCCGTGTAAAATTTTTAATCCTTAACTTTTAAAATAAATTTGTGAAAACGGCCCATCGGAAAATTCGTATCATAAATTTCCGCTCCTTAGTTCCAAAGCCGTCATTGGTCTAAAATTAGAGGAACTACGGATATTTGAAGATATAAAAGATCAAGCAAGAATGATCAATTTATAGGGTTAATTACCTCATAAATTTGATATCCGGTGAATGATCAAGAACTTTGTCCTACCATGAACCTTCTCCTTAACGAGAAGTTTCATTTAAAACATATATTGCCATGAAATTTCCATCCGTATTTCGTACTGCGACACCCATGCGTTTTGATATCAAACCCAGGTATTACGACCCGGTCAAGGAGGAAATAGATCAAAGAACTTCCCGTATCAAAAAAGAATTGGAAGCCGAAGGAGTCATCTCCAAAGACCAGCATGGAACTGGCTTTAGCTACCAGTCTGGGATAAGAGGTGCTTTTGCCCAACACCGAGGTATCAAGGAGCGCAGTTCCAGTGCCTTTACCTCTACAGGAATGATACGTTCACTCATATTTTTCGTTTTATTGGGAGGACTGGGAGGTTACATCTATCTGGGTCCTATTATTTTTGAATACATTCTCTACGTGACTGCAATTTCTGCTGGTGTATATTTTTTCTTCAGGCTAAAATCCAAAAGAAAAAATGAGTGACATCATTCAGCTCCTGCCTGATGCCATTGCCAATCAAATCGCAGCTGGGGAGGTAGTACAAAGACCTTCCTCTGCTTTAAAAGAATTACTGGAGAACTCGATTGATTCCGGAGCTACCCATATCCAAGTGATCATTAAAGATGCTGGCAAACAGCTCATTCAAGTGATTGATAATGGAAAAGGTATGTCCGGCACAGATGCCCGAATGAGTTTCGAAAGGCATGCTACCTCCAAAATCAGAAGTAGTAGCGACCTCTTCTCCATACGGACATTTGGTTTCAGGGGAGAGGCCTTGGCTTCCATTGCAGCCGTAGCTCAAGTTGAACTAAAAACCAAACAAGCAGATTCGGATCTGGGTACCTTGATCCAAATCGAAGGTTCGGAAATAAAAAAACAGGAACCGGTTGCCGCCCAAAACGGAACATCGGTAGCGATGAAAAATCTCTTTTTCAATGTGCCTGCAAGGAGAAATTTCCTGAAGTCCAATCCTGTGGAAATGAGACATATTGTAGATGAATTTCAAAGGGTAGCATTGTCTTACCCAGAAATTTCATTCACCATGCATCAACAAGACCTGGAGACCTTTAATTTAAGTCCAGGAAAACTCAGCCAAAGAATCGTAGGCTTATTTGGGAAAAATTACCAGGGTCAGTTGGTGCCTTGTGAAGAATTGACTCCCCATATCAATGTGAGGGGTTATATAGGTAAGCCAGAAAATGCCAAAAAGACCAGGGGAGAACAGTTTTTCTTTGTAAACAACCGGTACATTAAAAGCAGCTATTTGAATCATGCGGTAAGCAATGCATTTGAAGGCCTGATTCAACCAGATCAGCACCCCTTTTATGTATTGTTTTTGGAAATTGATCCGGCCCATATCGATATCAATGTCCACCCTACCAAAACAGAGATAAAATTTGATGATGAACGTACCGTTTACGCGGTGGTTAGGTCAGCTGTAAAACAAGCGTTAGGAGCACACCATGTGGTTCCTTCTCTGGATTTTTCCTTCGATGTCAATTTTACCGAAAACTGGAGCAAAGACACGGAGAAAAAAGAGCAAGTAGATCGGGAATACAGTTATAAAAGTTACAATACTCCAGAATTCAAAAAAGCTTCCACTTCAGGTTGGGAAAAGTTGTTCGATGGTAATCAAAAACAACCTAGTTTAGAGCGATCCGTGGAGCAAGAGGAACCTGAAGTATTGACTTTTCCTAGCCGGGCAAGTCAGGAAGAAAATAAAGAGTTTATTCCTTTAAGAAGAGAAGAGGAAACCACTGGTACTACTTTTCAGGTAGAACTCAACTATATAGTCGCCCAAATGTCCACTGGCATGTTGATCGTAGATCAGCAAGTGGCACATGAGCGAATTCTATATGAAAGGTACATCAAGCAATTAAATTCTGCCCAGGGACCATCCCAACAATGCCTCTTCCCTCCAACCGTGCCTTTGAGCCCATCTGATTATGCCTTGGTGATGGATATTCTTCCTGAACTTCATAGTCTGGGATTTATGGTTTCTGAGTTTGGAAAAGACACCATTTTGATCCAGGGTGTTCCAGCAGATATCCAGTCGAAAAGTGAAAAAGAGCTATTTGAAGGGCTTATAGAGCAATACAAAAACTTTAAAAATGAGCTTTCACTGGACAACCGTGAAAATTTAGCCCGGTCATTGGCTCGAAAATCCTCCTTAAAAAGAGGACAGAAACTGAATTCCCAAGAAATGGAAACGATCGTAGGCCAATTATTTGCCTGCCAGAATCCAAATTATGGGCTTTCGGGGAACAAAACATTCATAAAATTGGATTTATCCAATATTCACTCCTTCTTCGGAAAATAGTATGTTTAGAAATATCACACCTATAGTAAAAAACCTGCTGCTGATTAATGTAGGAATATTTTTAGTCTCTGCATTTTTGTTCCCTCAAATCAGCGGTTTGTTTGCACTGTATTATATACACAGTTCTTACTTTCAGCCTTTTCAGTTTTTGACATACATGTTCATGCATGCTGATTTCTGGCATCTCTTCAGCAACATGTTTGGTCTCCTAATATTTGGGCCTTTGCTAGAGCAATTTTTAGGTCCTAAAAAACTACTCATATTATGGATGGCCTGTGGAGTTGGTTCTGGTGTTCTTTACTCTGGATATACTTCATTTAGAATGGCCAATCTTCAGGAAAAAGTAGCTGCTTTTCAGGTAGACCCAGACCCCGATACCTTTAATAAAATTGTATTGGAAAACAGGGGTTTCTTCGATCGTGCTATTTTTGATTTTGTAGATGACTATAGCAGGAATCCAACAGACCAGGTAAAAATCAGTCGAGCGAGTCAAACTTTGGATGCAATATTGGAGATTCAGGGAAATGTCCCCATGGTAGGTGCTTCAGGAGCCCTTTTCGGGGTGTTGATCGCTTTTGCCATGCTATTCCCAAATACGCAATTATTCTTATTGTTTCCTCCTATGCCAGTAAAAGCAAAATATTTAGTGCTTTTTTATGGACTGTACACGATATATAACGTACTGATTAATAATCCCACGGATAATGTCGCCCACTTTGCCCATTTGGGAGGATTAATCATAGGTGGAGTTTTAGTTTACTTCTGGAAAAAAGATAGAAATAGCTTTTATTAAATGATGTACGGAAATTTTTGGGAAAATCTTCGAAACGCCTTCCGGCATGACAACAACAGCCTTTTTAAGCTGATTGCGATCAATATTTTGGTATTTCTGGTGCTATTGGTATCCAGAGTACTTCTTACAATTACTGGGTTTGGGGACCTCTATAGTGCAGGGGTAGCGAAGTTTATGATGCCCGCCTCCTTGACTACTTTGGCTACTCAGCCTTGGTCCATTCTTTCCTATATGTTTATGCATGAAGGAATATTCCATATTCTTTTCAACATGCTGTTCTTGTATTGGTTTGGGCAATTGATCCACCAATATCTGGGAAGTCGGAAGCTTGCCAACCTATACATTTTAGGGGGATTGACCGGTGCGCTATTTTATGTGTTGATTTACAATCTTGCCCCTTATTTCCAAAATTCACTCAACTCTTCTTTGATGCTTGGAGCAAGTGCAGGAGTATTTGCAATCGTGGTTGGAGCGGCCACTCTAAGTCCAAACACCACCTTTTTCTTAATCTTACTCGGGCCTGTCAAAATAAAATACATCGCGATATTTTATGTGATCCTCTCATTTGCAAATTCTGCTGGCGCAAATGCTGGTGGAGAGTTGGCTCACCTGGGTGGTGCCTTAATGGGATATCTATACATCATTCAGTTAAGAAAAGGAACGGATTGGGGAATCCCAATTCAGAAAGTAGGGATATTCTTCGAAAACTTATTTTCCAAAAGACAGAAGATCAACGTTACCTACCGAAGACCCAAAAAATCCAGCTCGTTTAAGCCTTTTTCAAAATCAGCACCTAGTTCTAAACCAGCAGTAAAATCCAGTAGCGAATCCTCTCAGGAAGAAATTGATATCATTTTGGATAAAATCGCAGAGAAAGGATATGAAGCTCTTTCCAAGGAAGAGAAAAGAAAATTATTCGAATTCAGTAAGAAATAGTTTATAAAGGAAAGGCAAGCCCAAATCGGAAACCTGCTTCTCGTGGGTATTGACTTTGGAATTTAAATTCGGTACTTAAACCTACCCAATCTACCAAAGGTATATAGGCTCCAACCCCCATATTTGCTCCTTTTACATTTCTTTTTGTTCCAGCCCCATCAGGATTCGTATTTTCCCAATTTTGACTATATCCAGCCATAAAATATAGCTGGGATGCTCCAACAGAAATATAATATCTGAGATCCGCACTGAAATTACTCGCTTTGCCTACATTCGGAAAAACCCTTGTATAGCTAGGCATAAAAGAAAAATTATCCACGAAAAAAAACTCCCATCCTGCCCCTACTCCAAAGTATTTGTATCGCAAACCATAGGATCCAAGTGCATGTATTCTACTATCACCCTGTGTTTGAGCAGAAGCTATTGAACTGATTACAAAGCATGCAAAAAAGAGAAGTATAATTTTTTTCATAGGTTTCAATTTAAAACTGGAGGGATAGCTCTAAAAACAAATTCAATACCATTAAATCTCAGCTACTTCATTTTTATTGGCCAACTGGCCACAGGCAGCATCAATGTCTTGTCCTCTGGATTTACGAACCTTGGCAATAATTCCCTGGCTTTCCAATATCTTCACATACATATCTACTGCCTCTTGTTTTGCCTGTCTGAATTCTCCTTCGTCAATCGGATTATACTGGATGATGTTTACTTTAGATGGAATGATCTTGCAAAATTTAGCCAATGCCTTCGCATGACGCTCATCATCATTCACCCCATCCCAAATCACGTATTCATAGGTGACTTTCCTCCCAGTCTTTTGATACCAGTATTTCAAGGCCTCGCCCAACTCCTCGATTGGATTAGAATCATTGATCGGCATAAGTCTGGAACGAGTTTCGTTGATAGCTGAGTGGAGGGAAACCGCCAGATTAAATTTCACACCATCATCCGCCATTTTACGAATCATCTTAGTGACCCCAACAGTGGATAAGGTAATTCTTCTTGCAGCCATACCCAATCCTTCGGGTGAGGTGATTTTATCAATAGCGGCAAGCACATTGGCATAATTTAGCAATGGCTCACCCATTCCCATAAAAACAATATTGGTCAAAGGACGCTGAAAATAGGTTTCCGCCTCCTCTTTTATCGCTACTACTTGATCATAGATTTCATCTGGATTGAGATTTCGCATCCGCTTTAAGCGGGCAGTGGCACAAAAATTACAATCCAAACTACAACCCACTTGAGAAGACACGCAAGCCGTAATTCTTTTTGAAGTAGGAATTAAAACAGATTCGACAATCTTGTCATCATATAATTTGACCGCATTCTTGATGGTCCCATCCTCTGAATGCTGCATGAGATCCACTCGAATATGGTTGATAGTGAAGTGAGATTTAAGCATTTCTCTCGTACTTAGAGAAATATTACTCATGTCATCAAAATTCTTTAAGGATTTATTCCATAGCCATTCATAAACCTGCTTGGCTCGGAATTTCTTTTCCCCATGGGACAAAAAGAACGCTTCCAGTTCAGCGAGGCTTAATTTGCGAATGTCTTGTTTCTGAATCTCTTCCATGCTGCAATTTAGGTATTAAGTATGGGAAAAGAATGAATGCTTTTTTCCTACTTTGAGTTCGCAAAATTACAAGAACTTCCCTTGGGTTTCCTATTGAGTTCGTAAATTGATTGGCAAACGCCTATTTTATGAAGCTGAAAGTCTGTTTAATTCAGGATCACCCCATATTTTTTGATAAAGAAAAGACTTTACAAAAGGTAGAAAGCCTATGTACACAAAATGCCAAAGAAGGTTATCAATTGATTGTATTTCCAGAGTCCTTTATTCCTGGATATCCCAGAGGATTTAGCTTCGGAGCAAGGATTGGAAGCCGTTCAGAAGAAGGCAGAGAATTATATGCTGAATACCATAAACAAAGTTTTGACCTGGATAGTGGAGATTTGCAAAGACTCGTGAAACTCAGTAAAAAGCTAGGCATCTATCTGATCTTAGGAGTCACTGAAAAGTCAAAATTCCATGGGAGTCTGTATTGTTCGATGATCTATATTTCCCCTTCTGCAGGATTTCTTGGCATACATAGAAAAATTAAACCCACAGGAACTGAGCGCTTGGTTTGGGCTGAGGCAGATGGTAAGTCCTTGGTCACCTTTGAGACCAAAATCGGTAAATTGGGAGGATTGATTTGCTGGGAAAATTACATGCCCATGGCACGAATGTCCATGTATAACCAAGGGGTAGAAATTTATATTGCCCCTACTGCGGACGCACGGGAAAATTGGACCTCCACCATGAAGCACATTGCATTGGAAGGAAGATGCTTTGTATTAGGATGCAACCAGTATTTCACCAAATCTATGTATCCCAAAACACTTCAAAAAGAACTTAAGGATGATCCTGAAATAATCTGTGCCGGGGGGTCCCTCATCGTTTCCCCTATGGGAGAGATTTTGGCAGGCCCCCTTTTTGGAGAGGTAGGTAAAGTTTGTGCAGAAATTGATCTGGAAGACATCCTTAAAAGTAAGCTGGATTTTGACCCAATTGGGCATTATGACCGACCTGACATCTTTGAATTCATAGTCAAAGGACAACCTACCATTATCAAAGAATCCTAATGAACACGTCAGATGCACAGTCCTACGCTATTTATCATGACCTATGGATTGACAGTCCTATCGAAAAGGTTTTCCAAGCGGTATCCAATCCTTCAGAGCTTATCAACTGGTGGCCAAAAGCATGTAAAGGAGACTCTGAATTGAATGGAACATACAATTTCTTTTTTACCCCTGAATATGATTGGTATGGAAAAGTGATCCAGTACCAAGAAAATCAATCATTTCATATAAAAATGACGGACTCAGATGAGGATTGGAATCCTACTACATTTGGATTTGATCTCAGCCGGGATTCTGGAAAAACAAAAGTGAATTTTTGGCATATCGGATGGCCTTCATGCAATGATCATTTTAAGAGATCTTCCTTTTGTTGGGCCATTCTTCTCCAGGGATTGAAAAATTATGTGGAGAGAGGCACCATCGTACCTTTTGAAGAGCGGGCATAGCCACGTGCAAAATACACCCCAATCTGGGAACAGCTAGGGAAAATATTCTCTTCCAACCTACCTCATATCGCCCAATACAAGGAGTCAAGCATGAACACCAGCTTTGCATGAACTTTGAAAACTCAGTAACCAAGGAAGTAAAATTGTTGTGATGGGATTTCTCGAAAAATGGGCAGAAGCTGCCAATACAAGTTTTGGGTTTTTTTGGATGGCCTTTTGGGCCTTTGGATTGGGTTATCTTATTAGTAGCTTGATTCAAATCTTCGTTACGGAAGAAAAAATGGAGCAGACCATGGGAGGCAAAGAAGGAAAAGGGGTGCTTTTGGGAACCTTATTTGGATTTATTAGCAGTTCCTGCAGTTTCTCCGCATTGGCCACTATCAAATCACTTTTCAAAAAAGGAGCTAGCTTTATTTCCTCCATCGCTTTTCTACTAGCGTCCACCAATTTGGTCATCGAATTGGGAATTATTATTTCCATTTTTTTAGGCTGGCAGTTCGTTGTTGGCGAATACCTGGGAGGAATATTACTGATATTGATTAGCTGGATTATCATCCGGATTACCAAACCTTTAAAACTGATCAAAGCAGCCAAAAAAAACCTGTCTGAAGGAGAAATGGGGATGCAAGAAATGGGAGTTACTGGTGAAGATGATGTGCATTCCGAAAAAAGCTGGGCAAAAGTAGGGCGTCAATATGGGATGGAATGGAAGATGGTTTGGAAAGATGTGACCATTGGCTTCACTATTGCCGGAATAGTAGCCGCATTGATCCCAGATTCCTTTTTTCAAACACTTTTTATCAACAGTAATCTAGGGAAGACTGATTATTCGTTTTTAGAAATCCTGGAACACGTCATCATTGGACCAATAGCAGCTTTTTTGACCTTTATAGGCTCTATGGGTAATATTCCTTTGGCAGCTTTGCTATTTGGGAAAGGGGTAAGTTTTGCGGGAGTGATGGCCTTTATATTCAGTGACTTGGTAGTATTCCCTGTACTCAGAATCAATGCAAAATATTATGGTTGGAAAATGGCCCTATACATTTTATTCCTGTTGCTTTCTTCATTGATTTTCACATCAATATTCCTTCATTACTCCTTTGACTTTCTAGGAATATTACCTGACCCCTCTCAGGTTAGTATTCAAGATGAATCCTATTTTCAATTAAACTATACCTTCTTTCTAAACATCGCTTTTCTGATTGGTTCAGTTTATTTGATTTGGTTAGGTTATCAAAAATATAAGGACATGCATTACATGAAAGAAATGGCTCCCAAAAGCAAAAACATGGAAACCATTCTTAAATACATTGCCATTCTCAGTTATATCTGGCTTTTGGGGGGATTAGTAGTCCAATTCTTTATCATCTAGAGGGTTATTTGGATAACATCAACCATCCTTTAGGATCAACTTTAATCTCAGTTGTACTTTCAATAAAAACAGGTTTGGAACCTATCTTTTCTTTAATCAATCCATTGGAAGTTTCAATTTCAACAGGAATGGTAAAATCGATCCCTTTCAAGCTCACTTGATACCCATCCTTCCCCTTCTTTCCAACTTTTAGTACAGGCAAGTTTGTCGTTTTCAAATAAAAATTAAGGAATAGACTTAAATCCTGCCCCGTATAGGCATTGACAAACTCAATAAAATCATTGGTATTCACTTGATTAAGATAGGTAAAACGATCATCTGAAATAAATGCCTTCAATAGAGGGAAAAACACTTCGTCTCCAACTACCCCACGCAAACCGTGAACCACCGCAGCCCCTTTACTATAAATCTCACCATGATAAGCCTCCTCTTCCGTACTGTTAGGTGGAGATACCACTGGTTTGGCATGTGGAATAGTCTTTAAAACAGAACCAGCGTGATCCAAATAGGCATCAAAACCACCATGTGCTTCGTAAAACAACCAATCTCCATAGGCTGTAAAACCTTCATGGATCCACATATCTGCCCAATCCCCAACCGACATTTTATTTCCAAACCACTCATGCCCTAGTTCATGATGCAATAACCAATCATAGGAAACATCCCCCATAGGAACAAACTGGAAATTATTCCCATAGGCATTGATGGTTTGGTGCTCCATCCCTAAATAAGGAGTTTCAACTACCGCTATTTTATCGTTTGGGAAAGGAAATGCTCCAAAATATTTCTCTTGTGTTTCGACGCTCACTTTTAAGACTTCTAATAAAGATTGAGCTTTTGCTTCATCTTCCTGCAAAACGAATACGTGCATTGGGATTTTCTGGCCTGAAATGGATTCAAAATCCATTTTAGCTTCATGAAAAACTCCCACTGTAAAGTTTATTCCATAATTATTAATCGGGTACTCCGTAGCCCAATGATATGTGATGCGATCTCCTACTTCCTTTTGTTCGATTAATCTCCCATTGGAAGCCACGAAATAGGGTTTTTGAACCGTGAAAAATAAATCTACTCCGTTTTCTGGCTCACTTGAGGGGTGGTCAAGGGCAGGCATGAAAATCTTAGCCCCTTCACCTTGGGAAGAAAGTCCCATCCAATGCTGATCCATTAAATCTAACTCCCAAGTGAATCCTCCTGTCCAAGGTGGGTTGATAGCAATAGGTGTAACCCCTTCGTAAAATACTTCGACCGAATTGCACCTACAATCGATGGGAATGATATCCAAAATATCGTTTTGATGAGTAAAACTCACTTCCTCCCCATTCATCAAAACACGGGACACCACATATTCATCAATTAAATTTAGTCGAAGGGTATCGAGTTTTTCAGGGGCATCAAATGTGATCCTATTTTTCCCTTTTATGGATTTTGAATCCAAAAGAATTTCAAGTTCCAATTGATAATGTAACACTTTGAATTTCTCTTGCAGAGGATCCATAGGACCACCCCAATCCCAATTTTGAGAATAGGAAGAAGAGATAGAAAAGAAGACAATCAATAGAGAGAATATGGATTTTCGCATAAAGCAAAGATAGCTTGAAGGAATTAAAATCCATCCCCATTTCTAACGTCTTAATCCTTAGAAAAGGTCAAACCACTTTTGTCAACTATCCAAGAAAGTCATTTCCCTCAAGAATTTTCTTCGAATTTCTTCTTTAGCTTTTTCGGAAGGTCATGTAATTTCTTAAGCTTCAAAGAGAATAAAACTGCAACAATTCCTAGAAGAATAAACACCATCGCTGTGACAGTAACTAGGGTCATCCCAATGATTGCAGGGTTCCAAATTAGGATGATGGACAAAATCATCCCTCCAATACTTAACCAAAGTAAGGATTGGTATTCGTCGCCATGGTCTTTTAAACTCAAAGCAAAACTGATACCTGCTATAGACTTAAACATCACTCCAAACCCTACATACAAAGGTAAAGTCACCATGGAAAGTGCAGGATTAGTCAGTAATAAAAATCCAATTACCGTACTGATCAGGCCTGATGCCAAAAACCAGCCCCAATTATCCAAGTGTTTTCTATTCCCAAAAGCAAAAGTCAACTCACTCAAACCAGAAACTAAAAATGATAGGCTGAAAAGTGTCGCCAACACTAAATAGGAAGCGAGAGGAGTACTAAACACATAAATTCCTAAAAGAATAAATACTGCTCCAATTAAGGTCAACAAGTACCAGTAATCCAGCGCTTTTTTGATGGTTTTGAAAGGTTGTGAAGTCATGATTGATATGATTGTTTACTAAAAATACATTTTTCTTTAGCAAACTCTTAACTATCAAGCCTTTTCTAACCGATATAAAATCTCCAACATTGGAAAACCAAAATTCTCTGTTTTTTCCTCAGATATTTTCACAAAGCCATATCTTTCATATAGGCTGATGGCAGGATCCAGTCCTGAGGTAGTATATAAGTAAGCGGATTGGTAGTTCTTTTCCTCAAAAAACTCCATCCATTTTTGCATCAACTCTTTTCCTAAACCAATTCCTCTAAATGGCTTCTCAATAATAAAATAACGGAGCTGGGCACTATTCTCATTCCGATGCATCAAAAGCAAAAAGCCAACCATCCTCCCCTTGGACTCCACTACCCAAACACGATCTCTTTCTTCGTCAAACTGTCTATAGAACTCTATCAAGCTCTCCATTACATACATTTCAAAACCAATGGGGAAACCGTGTTCCTCCCCATATATCTTGCCATGCAAGGCAGCTACCTGTCCCAAATCCCCAGGTTTCAAAAAATTCCGAATCGAAAGTTTATTTTCTTCAGTGATCATACTAAAACAAAAAACCGCCGGGAAGGCGGTTTGGGATTAATCTTCAGAATAATTGAAGCTATCAACTTGCTCTTTTACCCAATCATGGTATTTCGAAAGCCTGTACTCCAACCATTCATTCTTGTATTTGGATTCATCAATTAAAAACTTAAAACCCGTAGAAGCCTTTGGTTTACTCAAGGCATTGACCAAATCCTCGGCTAAGTTTTTCTCCTTGATTTTTCTATCGACAAAGTCCTGCATCATTTGATGCTCTTGGGCAGGTTCCATTTTAGTGAACTCAGCAAAATTGTCAGGATTATCTTCTATTTCGTCTAGAATATCCTCTTCCTCTTCGGTGAGATCATAGTTGAAATAATCTTCGTCATCGGGCATATGATGAATCTTCTTTTTATCGATTTGATAGAAACATACATTGCCTTTCAGCAATTGGGTTGATATTGATTCAACCTCTTTTTCAGTAAGCGAAAACATGAATGAATTACAAAATTTTTCGAAAAATAGTGAATGTCAAAGTTGCATCAAATTGTTTTTGGACCCTGTATTAAAAATCATGAATTTATTTCTCATATTTTTTCAAAAAGGCCTTTTAAAACCTCAGAATCAATGATATGTCCTCCAGAAAAATTGATTCTTTTCACCTTTTTTTCCAATAGCTTTACCATTTCCTCCTGTTTTTGGAGATTCTCAGAATTCACGAATTCATCTTGGTCACCCAAAACACTAATAAACTCAGTATCCAAAAATTTTTCTCTACTGACATTTAATTGCAAATCGTGTGCAAATCCCCCAGCCCACAGAACGAACTTGTTGACCCTCCCCTCCCAACGGCTTGCCCAACGGGTGGCAGTTGCTACTCCTTGGGAAAAGCCAAACACATGAACTTTTGGAGCATTCTCAAACCCTGACAGGATTCCATCCACTAATTGATCCAAGTACCTATGATTATTTTCAATGGCCAGCTCCCGTTCATGGCTGGTCATCCAATTGGCACCAACTCGGCCAGAGAAATCCTTCAAATAAGAATAATTCGTTGCCTCAGGAGCAATAAAAAGCCGATGGTTTTGATCAAAGGGTAAAAACTTACGAATGAAAAATTCTGCCAATTGTCCATATCCATGAAACAGAATCCAAATTTCTTCCTCTTGAAAATTAGGTTCGTGGGAGACACAGTATTCTGCCTGATAACTGACCATGATACGCTTCTTCATTAGATTACCCATTCAAATCCTCAAATTTAAAAGGCAATAGAGCCTGAATTCCCGGAATCTTAAGCACTTGACCTTCTGGTCTTAAGATGAGTAAGGTGATCGCTTGATTAAACCTCATCTCTGTTTCGCTGATGGTCTGCCGGCATAACCCACAAGGTGAAACTGAGGCCCAATCTTTTTCGCCTTTTCTTTTGGCTACAATCGCCAACTTTTTAACTGGATCTTCTGGATAATTAGCTCCTGCATATCCTAATAACAATCGTTCGGCACAAACTCCTACAGGGAAACTTACATTCTCCTGATTACTGGACCTCAAAATCCTACCCGAATTTAGTTTAGCAGCCGCACCAACTTGAAAATTTGAATAGGGTGCATAGGCATCTTTACTAATTGATTTTGCCTCTAAAATCAATTCCTGATCCTCATTCTCCAATTCCTCCCAAGCCAACTCTTCTAATTCGGCCGATATTTTAATTTTTTTACCCATAGTTGTATCTAGGAGTTATCCTTACGAACAATGTAGTGAATAGTTCCAAAATTAAAGGCCAGTCCCTTTCCTAGCTTGATAATAATAACCAATTTAGGTCTTTGACCAAGTTTGAATATGAAGACAATTTTGATTCTTGGAGCGGGAAAATCATCCTCCTATTTAATTGATTATATAGCAGCAACTTGTAGTGATGGTAGCAGAAAACTTATTCTTGCAGATTTAGACCTCGCATTAGCTAACTCCAAAATCCAAGGAAAGCCTAATACAGAAGCAACAGGTTTTTCTATTGAAGATAAAGAGGCACTGAAAAAATTAATCACTGCCTCCGATGTGGTTATTTCCATGCTGCCCGCATTTATGCATCCTATCGTCGCTAAAGAATGTCTGATCCTTAAAAAACATTTTTTCTCCGCTTCCTATGAATCTGAAGAAATAAAATCCATGCAGGCTGAAATAGAAAAGAAAGGCCTTTTTTTTCTAAATGAATGTGGTTTAGACCCAGGATTGGATCATATGTCTGCCATGAAGATTATTTTAGAGGCAAAAGCCAATCAGGAAGAAATTCTCTCCTTCAAATCCTATTGTGGTGGATTACTTGCCCCAATCAGTGAAGATAATCCATGGAAATACAAGTTTACCTGGAACCCAAGAAATGTGGTATTAGCAGGACAGGGAATCTCCAAATATATTGATCAAGGGGAATTGAAATTTGTTCCGTATCATCAGGTATTCAAAAGAACCGAAACCATCCATTTCGACAGATTAGGAGATTTTGATGGCTACCCTAATCGTGATTCCCTAAACTATCGGAAAGTATACGGCATTGAATCTATTCAAACCATGTTGCGTGGCACTTTGAGGAGGTCTGGCTATTGTAAAGCTTGGGATGTATTTGTTCAACTTGGATTAACCGATGACTCTTACGAGTTAAACTTGCAGGAAGGAAGTACCCTCAGACAATTCCTGAACACATTTTTACCCTATAAAAAAGAGTTGTCAGTGGAGGAAAAACTTGCAGAGGCCATCCCCGAAATGGATTTCCCAACATTTGAAAAAATCCAATGGTTGGGATTCTTTGGTAATCGAAAACTACCAAAAACCCAAGGAAGTCCAGCTAGTATACTGCAGGCAATCTTGGAAGAAGATTGGAAATTATTTCCAGAGGACAAAGATATGATCCTGATGCAACATCAGTTTGAAATCAAATCCAGCAAGGGCACCAAAACGATCATCTCGAGTCTCGTTTGTTATGGTGAAGACTCTACCTATACGGCTATGGCAAAAACGGTTGGCTTACCTTTAGCAATTGCCGTAGATGAATTTCTGAATGGAAAAATTAAACTCACCGGACTTTATGTACCAGTTTTACCAGAGTTATATACCCCTATTCTAAATAAACTTGAAACACTAGGAATTCGGTTTATTGAAAGTATCAACTAGTCTTTATGGTACTTTCTCATGGATTCCAATCTGAAGGCCGCTCGGTTTGTGCGCCATCTACAACTCTACAATCATCAGCAATAATCGTTCTACCCTGTACAAAATCTAATTTAGTAGCATCCACATAGACTCTTTTGCTGGTTTCTCCTGCTGCCATAAAATACCCCAAAACCACTTCATCAGGATGATCCAAACTGACCATATTGCCTCGAATATTGGCAGGTGGAGGATCAAATACAGATCCACTCAACTCAACTTGCTGTTTCACCAATCGAAGAAAGCGGTAGGCTCCTGCAGAAATACTGTATTGTTCGATATCAATTCTATATTGGTTGACAAAACGCAAACCGTCATCCAACACAAAAGCTGCAGGGATTCTAGAGCTAAGACCATTAAAAGTGTCATCATTTGCTATGAATATCGAATAGTTAGCCACCTGCTCAGATCGATAACAAGAAATACAACAATCCTTTGGTGCTGGCTGTCGGCTTGGCGGAGGTAAGTGATAAAGGTCCGGCCTGGTTTCTAAAATGTACATAGAAGGACCTTTTTTCCAATAGTAATAGTTATCCTCCTCCTCAGGGTCCTCTATGTCCACCAAGAATTGAACTCCTGAATCTGGATTCAATTCTCCTTCCACAGGAATTTTTTTGACCTGATAATTGATCTCTTGGATCTCTGGAACGGATGGTAAGGTCTCTGGTAAAGAAGAATAAACGGTTCCGTCTACCAGCTGGATTTGCAAGGTATAGGTATTTCCAACCTCTGCTGAAAAATCTGCAGAAGTATAATAATCACCCCTATTTTCAAGATCTTCTTCCAGAAAAATCACTTTTCCTGTTTGATCCCTTACGATCACCGTTGCTCCAGCAACGGGACGAACGAGCCCTTCATAAATGCTTCCATACGTATCACTCCTAGAAAGCTTTACAAGATGAGGTCCAGGTCCATTAGTCACCATTCCCTCGACGGTCAGCAGTTGAACCCCCTCTTCAATATCCACTTCATATGGGTCTACACAACTCCATAGTAGGATAAAAAAGATAAAACTAAACTTTTTCAAAGTACTTTATATCAATAAATTTTATGGATTCCAGTCTACTGGAGGATTCAATTGGGCTCCTTCAATTTCACGACAATCGTCTGGAATAATTACTGCTGGCTGCGTAAAATCAAGATCTTCTGCTTGGATATAAATTCGTTTGACTGTTTCTCCCGCAGCCATAAAATACCCTAAAACCACCTCTTCTGGATCATCCAAACTGATCATATTCCCTCTGATGTTTGCAGGTGGCGGATCAAATACAGACCCTGAAACTTCCGTTTGTTGTTTGACCAATCTTAAAAATCGATAAGCTTCCTGAGAAATACTCATCTGCCTCAAATCAGTTCTCAATGTTTCTACAAATCGCTTCCCATCATCTTCAATGAAACCAGCAGCTACTTTAGTATTCAAACCATTGAAGATGTCATCTTTCTCCAAATAAATCCCTTGACTTCCAAGCAACTCGGTTTTGAAACATACAATGCAGCAGTCCTTTGGTTCAGGCTCCCTACTTGGTGGGTTTCTTAAGTTCGGATTTGGAGTATAAAGGTCTGGCCTTGTTTTTAAAATATAGGTAGACTGATCTGTTCTCCAGTAGTAGAAGTTATTTTGATCAGATGGATCTTCAATTTCTGCTATCAACTGTACACCTGACCGCTCCAAAACCTCACCTTCCACTGCGATCTTCACTACCTTCACATCGATATTTTTTATTTCAGGTACTGAATTGACTAATTCCGGCAAGGAGGTATATACCTTCCCATCGACGAGTTGGATTTGCAGGGTATAGGACCTACCAACAACCGCCGCAAAATTTTCAGGAGTATAATACACACCTCTGTCTTCAGTATCTTCAGTCAAGAAAATTACCTTTCCCTGGTCATCTCGAATCACTACAGTAGCATTGGAGACTGGCCTGATCAAGCCTTCAAAAATACTCCCATAAGTATCACTTCTCGTAAGTCGAATACTTTGAACTCCTGGAGTAGTAGTTATTGTGCCTTCCACAGTCAATAACTGCTCACCACTTTCTACATTAACCACATAGGGGTCAATGCAAGCAGCCAATGGTAAAATTAAAAGCAGGTAAATATATTTTTTTAGCATCTTATTAAAACTTAATAGAGTAGCTGATACTTGGAAGAGGAACACCTAATACGGCAAGTTTTAACGCTTGTGGAGGTGCACCTAACTCATCCACAAAGAAGAGCGAGAATGGATTTTTACGTCCATACACATTCAATACTGAGAAAGTCCAATCCCCATCGAAGAATTTACCCTTACCTGGAAGTTTAAAGTTGACAGAAATGTCCAATCTATGATAATCTGGTAATCGCTGTTCATTTCTTCTATTGAAATAAGCAAGATTGTTTCCTGAATAATCAAACTTGGCTTCTGGGTAGGTAACTGGTCTACCAGTGCTATATCCAAATGTTGCCGAAACAGAGGTGTTGGTACTCACTTTGTAGTTTCCTATCAAGGTAAAGTCATGAGGCTTGTCATAATTGGAAGCATACCAATCTCCATCATTGATGATTTCTTCTTCAAATGGAGTGATTACTTGTCTCAAACTTCGGGAGTAGGTATAGGAAGCCCAGCCAGTCAATCTTCCCAAATTCTTCTTCACATATAATTCCACCCCATATGCCCGTCCATTGGCAGGAACCAATTCGGTTTCCAGATTATTCTGAAGAATTAAATTGGCTCCATCCTTATACTCTATGACATTCTGGATGTCTTTGTAGTAGACTTCGATGGAGGTTTCAAAAATATTGCCTTTGAAATTGTTATAGAATCCCAATGATATCTGATCGACAATTTGCGGTTTCAAGTAATTATCGCTCAGCTTCCAAACATCAGTAGGGGCAATAGTGGCTGTATTGGAAATTAGGTGGATGAACTGGTACATTTTATTGTATCCCAATTTAATCGAGCTAGCCTTGGAGAAGGAGTAACGTAATGAACCTCTTGGCCCAAGTCCATTATATGATTGAATCTCCTCTCCATCTGCATAGGTAGTTTCACTAATGGCACTTCCATCCGAAAGAGGTTGGTTTTCCGCATACTCCCGGACAACCCTAGGACCGAAATAACTATACATGTCATATCGGACACCGTAAGACATCCCAAACTTCTCTCCTAATTCAAATTCATGCTGGAAGTGAACACCTGATTCTCTTCCATTTTCATTCTGCACTTTTTGTGGTAAGATTCCTGATTCCCCTCCTGTAGAAGGAATTAATTCCCCTGGTTGCAATTCCAAATTTTTGAAATCTCCTCCCACTGTTATTTTATTGGTCTCGCTAAACATATAATAGAAATATGCTTTGATACCATAATCTTTGATGCCAGAATTCAGGTCAAAATCATTGATTCCGGATCTGTTGAAAATGCTGTAATCATATTGGGTATAATACCCCAAAGCCTCGAGGCCCATCTTGTCATTGAAAACACTTTTCCATTGCAAGGAATGACTGTTGTTTTTCCAGGACACGGTCGTATCAGAGGCAAAAGCAAAATCATCGTAAGAAGTATAATAGCTATACGTGAACTCATTTTTCTCTGAGATCGGGGCAGAAATCACCAGGTTTCCATCATAAAAATTCGCTCTTGAATTCTTTAGGTCCGGGTTGCTCAAAGCACCTAAAAACCAATTGATATAAGATCCTCTAAACCCCCCTCTTATGGAAACCTTGTCTTTTACAACTGGTCCATTGAAACCTACTTTTCCGGAAAAATTACTTAGCATCAAATCTCCACCCCAATTGGAAATAGATCCCGCTTTTGGTTGTATATCCAAGATCGAAGAACCTCTACCTCCAAATCTTGCTGGGATTACTGACTTGTATAAAGTCACACCATTCACCGCATCCGCATTGAAAGAAGTAAACAATCCAAACAAGTGGGTAGGGTTATAGATAGGAGCCCCTGCAAATTGGATCAGGTTTTGATCGGCGCCTCCACCTCTGACGTTTAAGCCAGCTGCAGCTTCACCCACCTGGCTTACCCCTGGAAGGGTGGCCATAGAGCGAATAATGTCCACTTCTCCTAAAAAAGGAGGCAACTCACGCATGGTATTCATACTCATGGTAATGGCTCCCATATCCGTGGAACGAATATTTTTCTCGGGATCACTACCATAAATCACCACATCATCTAATTGAAAATCTTCCTGAAGCATTTTGATGGAAATTCTTCCATCGCCTACTGCAGTGATTGGGTAATCAATGGTTTCATAGCCCACATACCTAAATTGAAGGTTGTACTCTGCACGATCTAGGATCAGTTCAAAGCCACCATTGTTGTCGGTTATTCTGTTGATTTCTAATTCAGGAACAGTCACAGTAGCTCCTACCAATGCTTCTCCTGTAATTTCATCGATGATTCGGCCAGTAATTCTAATTCCTTTCAATTGGCCAATATCTCTTCCGATTACTTCCCGATTCACTTCGGTCTGAGCCCATCCCAACTGACTAACCAGTAAAAAGAAAATGAGTAAATGTTTTTTCATATGCTGAGATTAAAATCCGTTGGGGTCAAACTTGTACAAATTCATCGGGAAATTCCCTGCCAAAGTAATATCAGGCATTCTCATAATATATAGGAATCCATCCTTCTCAAAGTGGGCTACCGTAATTTCCTGAGGTAAACCTGGAATGTCATTTTTTGATTTCCAAATCATGGTATTCATATCCAACTCCCAAACCTGAGTATTTCTTTGATAAAGCCCTACATATGCTTTATTACCAATCACTTGCCCCATCCCATAACCTTGCCCTAAGCTACCAGGATAGGTAGATACAGACTCCCAAGAATCAGAGTTGATCGTATATTCCCAAAGCACTGCATCATTGCCTATGATATAGACCTTATTTTGATACACAAAGAATGCATTCTCAGTAGAAAACTCAACCGGAGAATCATTCAGATTTGTCCAGGTATTGGTGGCTGAATTAAATCTTCTTAATGCGGAAGTATTCCCCTCTTTTCCTCCAAGGACATAGAGATTTCCCCCATTTTCGAAAGCGATTGATTCTCTACTGGCAAAAGGTAAATCCGGTAGCCTTTCAAATCCAGAATCCGTCACTTTATAAAATGAGAAATTAATATCATATGGATTCGGTATCAAACCAGCGGTTCCACCTCCCAAGTAATTTTTGGTGGCAAATCCATAGGCTCGGTTTGTACCCGGAAATGAAACTTCTTTCCATGTATTGGAACCAATGTCATATTGCTGGATTTTTGAATAAAAACTGTTCTTGGAAACTGTTCCCAAGCCAATATTCAACCCGGAATTGGTCTGGTAAAATGCATTTCCATAAAGTCTAACAGCTTCAGGAAACTTGTTGATCAACTCATAGGTACCAATTTGGTATTCAAAGTTGGAGTTAAATTCCAAGGTTTTATCTTGAACGATTACGGTAATAGGAACCGAAAAATCTGAGGCCTCAGGGATGATCAAATGAAGCCTGGACTCGAATTCTATAGATGTGATTACCGCTTTTGAATCACCAAAGAACACTTCTGTATCTTCTGTAAAATTTTGACCTGTAATAGTCATGCTCTCCCCAACCAATCCAAATGCTGGCGAGAAGGTCTCAATTATTGGACTTAATGTGTTTAGGGTAATCACATTTCCAAATTGAATCTCTCCTCCCAAATCCATAAAGGATTTTGCATAATAGGTTTTTGAATTTGTCAATCCAGTAGTTTCCCCTATAAATCTACCGGGACCTTCTTTTGTACCTAGTGAAATAATTATTGGGGATGAAAAATTTTCATCTTCGGCGAGATAAAAACCATGATCGACCGCGTTGATTGTTTGGTTTGTAATTAAGCGACCGAGAAGTCTGACATTTTCTGCACTGGTGTATAGCACATCTTCAGTGACTAACACCGTGGTTTCAGGTTCCTCTTCAGTACAAGCCCATCCCAAAAGAAGCATAAATAACATGCTCAGAGATAGAAGTTTTCGCATATGATTGTAGTAGTAATTAAATATCACCCAAAAATATAGAATTAGTATTCACAAACAAGATCACTTACCCCTCAAAAACTACCATTCACAACAAATAGGGTCAAATATTGAAGATTCTTTAAAAAAAATACGTCCTATTGAAAATATCAGGGTAGAAAAATGGTTTAATTAAAGCTAAAAATTGAATTTTTGGCCAAAATTGATCTCAATATCCAAGGAAACCTCTAGATTCTCCTTATTTTTTCAAGGAAATTCTAACAAAAAGCCTGAAACAATCTTTTGATAGCTAGGATGAGCTGTCCCATCCTCATTTTTTATGAAAATTTCTTGGGATTGGAACTCCTTTTCTTCCAACCCAAAACACACCATTTCTCTAATTACTCTCTTTCCTGGTTTATCTTGTACCGTGAAAGATTGCCATTGGCTTAGTCCAAACTCTTTAGAAACCTCCCTCAGATCTTGCATTTGTCTGGGAGGTAAAATCACCCAAAAACAACCTTCCTTACTAAGCAAGCTAGCTGAATTGCAAACAAGCTCCCTAAAAGAAAGGGTGTCCGTATGCAAAGCCTGATTTCTTTTGGAGTTTTGAGACTTTAAATGATCTGGAAAATAGGGAGGATTACTGACGATCAGGTCAAATTTCTCTTCAGAATTAAACTCTTGAAATCTTCCTTCCCAAATCTTCATCCTAGATGAAAAAGGGCTGGAATTAAAATTTTCACCTGCTTGATTTGCAGCCACATTGTCGAGTTCAATACCGATTACTTGAGCAATGGGATAACGCTGGGCCAGCATCAAAGAGATCACTCCTGTCCCCGTACCTATATCCAGTATTTTTTGGGGATTTTCAATAGAAGCCAATCCACCCAAGAGTACTGCATCAGTACTAATCTTCATAGCACATTGGTCCTGATGAACCCGAAACTGCTGAAATTGAAACCAGGTATTGGCCATTAGGTCCTGGCTTTGCTGAAAAAGCTCATATTGAACCTGGGCTTATCATCCATGACATTCAGGTCGTCTTCAGAAATTCGTTTCACACTTTCAATGGTATAAAACGCCTTTTCATCTAAGCTCCTTACCTTATCTATAAATTTTGCCAGTGCATCCCTTTTCATAACAGTAAAAGTCAATTGAACTTTACCATACCTCCCTTCGGCCCCTACATTGGTAAAGCGGAAATTCTCCTCTTTCATATATTCCATCAATTGAGGGTTGGGGTTTGGAGTTATAATCCGTACCAAAACCCTCCCGAGAGCGAGTTTCTCTTCAAAATACATCCCAACGTAAGTTCCAGTACCAAAACCAGCAGCATAAGCGATATAAGACATGGGGTTGGATATATTTTGAAATATCTGGCCTATGGCAAGCAACCAGATCAAAGCCTCAAAAAATCCCAAAATGGGAGCAATGTTCTTCTTCCCATTCATCATAAACATGATACGCAACGTATTAATTGAAACATCTCCTACACGTGCAATAAAGATTAATAGGGGCATAATCAGATAGTTAAATAAGTTTTCTGAAACGCCTAGGGATTGCATTAATTCTTGCATGGTAATATCATTTGGGAAACTCGCGCAAAATTACATAATGCCAGCGGAAATAATCCTATTAGATCTTCATATCTCGTCCTGCAGCCATTCCAAAGCCAGTAAAAAGAACAGAGAATAGAATCAAGAACCAGATTAAAATATTCCATGACCCAAAAAGATCTAAGGAAACACCAAAAAGCATAGGTCCCAATGCTGCTAAGTAGTATCCAGAGGACTGAACCATCGCAGAGAGCTTGGCTGTCGTCTGATCTTCTGCCGTTCTCAGTGAGATCAACGTGTAGGCGATACTTAAACTAGCCCCCATTCCCAATCCTATTAGGGTCAAAGAGGAATAAGTAACCCATTCCGATTCAATAAATAAGCCTAAAAATCCAATGATATAGCCTATCCCAACAATTAATATTACTCCTGACTGCTGCTTCAACTTGATCAAAATAGATGGTGCAAAATAGGAACCTATCAAGGATACCAGTTGCATAATGGAAGATACAGCACCTGCCTCTACGGGAGACCATCCTCTAGACACCAACATATCCGGAAGCCAAGCTGTCAAAGTAAAATACATTACAGATTGGCAACCCATAAATAGCGTGACTTGCCAAGCTAATTTGGATTTCCAGACGTTTTTTGCTTTCTCCCCACCTATATGCATGCCCGCTTTTGGCCTTTTCAATTGTGGAATCCAGACAATTAGAGCAAGAACCATAAAGAAGGCCCAAGATGCCAAAGATCCTCTCCATCCAAAACCTAAATCTTCTGCGATTGGGACTGAAAAGCCTGCTGCAATAGCCGCAAAAAGTGACATCATAGTAGCCAATAAGGCAGTCATCAAACCTATTTTATGTGGTAATCGGACCTTTATCAAAGGAATCACCAAAACATTGGCAATTACGATTCCAACTCCTGTCAGGGCAGTGCCTACCAATAAAAGTTCAATTCCTCCCAAAACCCGGAGAATGACCCCAATAGTCAATAATAGAATACCCAAAAAAACCGCCCTCCCCATACCCATTTTTCTTCCAATCGCAGGGGCAAAAAGGGAAAAGGTGGCAAAGGTCAACAAAGGCAGTGTGGTGAGGAAACCCGCCAACCCATTCGACAAACCCAGGTCATCCCGTATAAACGGAATCAATGGGCCCACTGAAGCGATAGAGGTCCTCAGATTAATGGATACCAATAGAATCCCTGAGATTAATAAAAATTCCGATGAGTTTGACTTTGACAATTGATGCAAAGGTGATTTATGAATGAAAGATCAATATTCTCCATCAAAGAACCGAAACCTGACCTAATTTATAATTGTGATGGGAAAATAGATTTCATTCAAGACTTAGAGTGGACTAAATCTACCAAACAATCCACCCAGGTATCCTCAGAGTTCAAACTTGGGACTAAATCCCAATGGTCTCCACCTTGCTCTTCAAACTGCTCTTTATATTCTTGTCCTACCTCGACTGTAGTCTCTAAGCAGTCAGCAACAAATGCTGGAGAAAACACCAAAACGTTCTTTACCCCTTCCGAGGACAATTTCTTGATCATATCCTCCGTATAGGGCTGAACCCAAGGGTCTTTTCCTAATCGAGATTGAAAACAGGTATCTACTTTATCCTCGGGCAGACCAAGTTCGGCCGCAATCATCCGAGTGGTCTGGAAACACTGGGCTCTATAACAAAACTGATTTGAAGAGGAATATTTATTACAGCAAGCGCCTAATTGGCAATAGTTGTCTACTGAACCTTTTTTAATTTGTCGTTCAGGAAGGCCATGATAAGAAAATAAAAAGCGATCATATTTTTTCTTCTCCATCATTTCTTGCCCTAATTCTTTCCAAGCTTTAAGGAAAAGAGGATGATCTATAAAATTGCTAACAAAGGTAATCTCTGGAATGATCTGCCAACCACGGGCTATTTCCATTACTCGATCTATAACCGAACCATTGGTGGCAGAGGCATATTGTGGAAACAATGGCACGACAATAATCTTCTTCACTTTCTTTTTCATCAACTCCTCCAATGCCGATTCAATGGAAGGACTTTGGTATCTCATTCCCATGGACACCACATATTCAGATGAATCTAGTTTTTCTACCAGCTTTTCTTTTAAGTCCACGGTATGAAAAAGCAATGGTGAGCCTCTATCTGTCCATAGCTTACGGTATTCTGCAGCAGATTTTGGGGCTCTAAAAGGAGCTATAATCAAGTTGACTAACATCCATCTCGGTATAAATGGAATATCTATCACACGTCCATCCATTAGGAATTCGCGTAAATACTTTCTTACATCACCTGTGGATGTGCTATCTGGAGTTCCCAAATTCACTAGCAATACGCCAGTTTTTCCGGTTTTGATCATGTGCTTTTGATTGTGGGTAATGAAAAGGACAACCCAAAATTACATCTGATTGTTAACTTAAGCCAATTGATCTTTCAAATGAGTCATTGAAAAATGATCTTAAAATTTCAGCTTCTGTGCCCAGTTGATTAAAGGACCTGAGAAAATACTTGAAATCAAGGCAAGAATAACCAACCCAATAAACAAGGATTCAGAGACCAATCCTGTCTCTAGGGCAATCAATCCCAGAATGATATCCATACTCCCCCTGGTACTAAGCCCAAAGCCAACAATGATCGATTCTTTTCGGCTTATTCCTGCATACCTTCCTCCTAAGTAGGCTCCAAAATACTTTGCCAACAAGCCAAGAATCACCACCACTCCAGTTACGCCAGGATCGAAGGCCTCCACAAAGTTTACTTTCAATCCAATGGACACGAAGAAAATAGGTGCAAAAATATTGTTAATGAATTGATGAAGGATCTCCTTGGCTTTTTCTGTTAAGTATTCGGAATCTCCTAAAGCTACTCCAATGATGAAAGCTCCAAAAATGGCATGAATCCCAATAAACTCTGTAAAAGAAGCTGCCAAAAAACAAATGGCCAACGATAAGGAAAGTAATCCTCCTGGCCAAGCTAGGTTTTTATTGATCCAAGGCAACACCCGATTAATTAACCCCTTTCCTAAAGTCAACATAAAGAGCGTAAATATCAGGGTTAACCCAATCGTAGGCCAAACACCCAATCCTTCTGCACCCGATTCGGATAAGGACAATATTACTGAGAAAACAATCCAACCAAGGATGTCTACGATCATGGCAGCAGCTATAATCAGCAAACCTGTCTGGGTCTTAAAGATTCCCAAATCCATTAATATCCTTGCGACAACTGCCAATGCAGTGATGGAAATGGCCAATCCAAAAAAGGTAGAGGCTACCGCTCTATCATTGATATTCACTCCCAAAAATTCCGGGAAAGCATAGGCTAACACAAACCCTGTAATAATGGGTAATGCCATGGAGGCCGTAGCAATTTTTAGCGCATTTTTCCCTTGGTTCCATACCACTTGAAGCTCTACTTCCAATCCCGCAATAAACAGGAGTAGGACTACAGAGATTTGGACAAAGCCATCCAAAGCAACATTTGACATTTCATGCGAGCCGAACAAATAATCCTGAGCTCCTGGGAATAAGGTACCTAATATGGTCGGTCCTAAAATGATACCAGCCAAAATTTCACCGACTACTGCAGGAAGTTTAAACTTCCTTGCCAATTCGGCAAATACTCTGGCCATTATTAACATGGCGGCAAGCTGGAGGAGTAAATTAATAACCTCCTTATGGTTTAAAGTTTCCATGGAAGATTATTCTTTTACAATTAATAGATTACAAGGCAAAGTGCTTAATAAGTCTTCCAAATCATGTGGGAAAATCCTATCGAAAAAATTTAATTTATGTTCATCACCTACTACCAACAAATCTGCATTAATTTTTTCACAGAATCGTGCCAACTCGATGGCCCACCTACCCCCGGTCACTTTGATACTAATTTTTAAATCATCTTTATCCAGTTTGCTCAGGATATCCTCCACATACTTGATTTCATCCTGAACTAGCTGACGTCTGGTTTGAGCAACCTCCTGCTCCGAATCTTCAGAGGCAGTCCCCATTTGAAGCCCATACATTTTAATCTCATTCAAAATAAAAACCTGGTCCGCCTTTACTTTTTTTGAAAAATCGATGCCTTGCTGTATTACAAAAGGTGTGATAGGAGTTTGCGTTCCATTGAATACCACCTGTGAAAAGCCAGTAGTTTCTACTTTCGGCTCAATAAGTGTAAGTACAGAGCAAGGGGCTTTTCTGATTATTTTTCTCCCCACCGAACCTAGGTAATAAGTTAGAAAGCTTTCATTTTTTAGGGCTCCTGCTACTAGTAAATCTACATTTTCATCCCTGCATGCTTCTAAAATCATTTTACCAGGCTTCCCTTCTTTCCAAATAATTTTGGTGCGGTCCTTAGGTAGCTGTGCATTTTCTACTAATCCTTCTAGTTTCTGTACCAACTCATCTGTCTTTTTCCCAACATGAATTAATATCAATTCTGACTCAAAGAGCTCTACCAATCTTTTGGTTTCGGAGATCAACGCCTCAATTCTTGGAGAAAAGGCTATTGCAAGGGCTATTTTTTGGTACATGATGTAGTAGCTATTTGCATGAAATAAGCGAAAAATCCCGATCTGTACAACATAGTTTTTTATCTTATCCACTTATCCCGAGCAATGCCCACTTATGCGTGATTTAAGCATTCGGAAAAAGTACTACCTAAATTATCTGTAAAATTTATAAAATTTAAAGGAAGATCAGGAGCTTCTCCTGGATACCAATGAAATTTAAAACCCAAACAATTTATGAGAAAATTACTACTAACAGGCTTACTTTTAGGAAGCTTGGGTTGGTCAATGCATGGTTTTGCGCAATCTGATTACCCCACACTTTCTCAAGTAAACCAAAGGCTACAACAGATTAGCTCCAATGCATCGGCCGAACTAACCTCTCTCACCAAGACGGAAGGAGGAAAAGATATTTGGGCGTTAAAAATAGGGACCGGTCAAGTAGATGAAAAACCTGCTATTGCAGTAGTCGGAGGAGTGGAAGGCTATCATGTACTTAGTGTTGAGCTCGCCTTGCAATTCGCTGAGAAATTAGTGTCAGAAAATGCTGCTGCATTGGAAAATACTACTTTCTATATTTTTCCAAACATGTCACCAGATGCCTATGAGCAATATCATGCGGCATTGAAGTATGAAAGACGGGGAAATGCAGTTACAGTAGACCATGATAGAGACGGTGTTCCTGCTGACAATGGGTACACTGATTTAGATGGAAATGGAATGATTACTTGGATGCGTGTAGAAGATCCCATGGGAGACTATGTGATTTCTTCAGAAGATGAACGTGTTATGGAAAAGGCGAATCATGCTAAAGGAGAAGCTGGAAAATATTTAGTATTCAAAGAATCTGTAGATGAGGATAAGGATGGGAAATATGCAGAAGACCTTGAAGAAGGAATCGCTTTCAATAAGTCTTTGACCTATAAATTCCCCGTATTCGAACCGCTTGCGGGTGATATTCCTGTAGCTCAAAAAGAATCCAGAGCTTTATTGGACTACCTGTTTGACCAATGGAACATTTTTGCATTTGTTACATTTTCTCCTGCAAACAACCTTTCCTCTCCCTTAAAATATAATGCGGGCGAGGCTAGAAAAAGGATTGTGACCTCTATTCTGGAGAAAGACCAAGCCATAAATAGTATGGTATCTTCTATTTACAATGAAACCATTTCAAGTAAACCATTTCAGCAAACGAACCAGGGAACTGATGGAGATTTTTTCCAATGGGCTTATTTTCACTTTGGAAGATTAAGTTTTGGAACGCCGGGATATTGGACTCCAGAATTTAAAGGAAAAACAAATGCAGAAGCCAATTATCTGGCATGGGCTGATTCTTTGGGATGGGAAGGTGTTTACACTCCTTGGAAAGAAATCAATCATCCTGATTTTCCAGGCAAAAAAGTAGAAGTAGGTGGAATTAACCCATTTGTCATGGTCAATCCTCCATTTGAAAAAGTAGGAGAGATAGCCGATGAACACACGGATTTTATTTTAAAGCTTGCAGAAATGCAGCCTAAACTGGAAATGCATAATCTCAAGATTGAGGGATTAGGAAATGGTTTAACGAGAATTACTGTGGATTTATTTAACAACTCTCCTATTCCGACACATTCTCAAATGGGAGAGCGCTCCAGATGGTTAAGAAAGGTTAGAGTAGATATGAACCTTCCAGCTGATAGAATTATTTCCGGAAACAAAATCGAGTTAATTGATGTGATTGGAGCATATGAGAAGGTAGAACTTAGCTGGATTGTAAAAGGTAAAGGAGAAATACCTGTGAAAGCAGGAGCTTCTCATGTAGGTTTTGTGAATGCAACTTTTAAACTCTAACATCTAAAAATCATGAAAACAACAAAATTAATCGTTGGGCTGGCTTTTAGTGCTTTGAGTCTAACTACTATCGACGCCAATGCTCAGGAAAAATTCTTCCAAGCAGTGGGTACTCCATACATGCCAAAAGTTGAAATAGCATTTAATCGTTATTACACCTACGAAGGGCTTGTGGACAATATGAAAAAAATTGCAGCAGCCCATCCCGATATCGCAAAGATAGAATCCATCGGAAAATCCTACGAAGGTAGAGATATGATGACCTTAACCATCACTGATTTCTCCACGGGTCCTGATACAGACAAGCCAGGTATGTGGATCGATGGTAACATTCACTCTAATGAAATTCAGGGTGGGGAATTTGCTTTGTACGCTGCTTGGTATTTGACCGAAATGCATGCAGATAATGAATTCATCCAACAACTATTAAAGGACAAAACCTTTTACATCACCCCAACAATCAATCCTGATGCAAGAAACGATTTCTTCAATCAGCCCAACACCGCCAATTCTCCACGATCTGGAATGATGGTTTTGGATAATGACGGGGACGGACTCAAAGGTGAAGATGGGATGGATGACTTAGATGGGGATGGACATATTACGATGATGATACGAAAATCACCTACTGGCAGATATATCAAAGATCCCCAAGATCCAAGAAAATTGATCATGGTGGGTGCAGATAAAGTCGGTGAATACGAAATACTAGGACAGGAAGGTACAGATGGTGATGGAGATGGTAGAGTCAATGATGACGGAGTTGGGTATTATGACCCAAACAGAGATTGGGGATGGAATTGGCAGCCAGACTATATTCAAAGAGGGGCTTTGAGATATCCATTTTCCTTGCCTGAAAACAGAAATATTATGGAGTTTGTGATGAAGCACCCCAACATTGCCGGTGCTCAAAGCTTTCACAACAGTGGGGGGATGATTTTAAGAGGCCCAGGCGCGGAGGAAGATGTCAGCACATACAACAGAGATGATATCCGCATTTATGATGCCATCGCTTCTAAAGGAGAGGAAATGATTCCTGGTTACCGTTATTTGACTGTCTATAAAGACCTCTATTCAGTTTTTGGAGGAGAATTGGACTGGTTTTATGGGACAAGAGGCGTATTCACCTATTCTAATGAATTAATGACTTCTTATTTGTATTTCCATAAAGAAGGTTCTGGAAGAGGAAATCAAGACGAAATGTTTGAAGTAGATCAATTGCTGACCATGGGGGATGCATTTGTGATGTGGCATGAATATGAACATCCTCAATTCGGCACTGTGGAAATAGGCGGATTCAAAAAGACATTTGGAAGAGCACATCCAGGCTTCTTATTGGAGCAAGATGCTCATAGAAATGCAGCTTTCACTATTTATCATGCCTATCATACGCCAAAACTTTCGATTATGGATGTGAAGGAAGAAGACTTAGGAGGAGGATTAAAATCCATCACAGCAACCATCTTCAATGAAAGATTGATGCCGACCCATGCTAGTCAGGATTTAAAGTATAAAATCGAGAGACCAGATTATGTGAGTATTTCCGGGGCAAAAGTAGTGGCCGGCTTTGTAGTAGAAGATGAGGACTTCAAGAAATTCAGTGAACAAAAAAGAAATCCTGAAAAGATTGAAGTAGCAAATATCCCTGGAATGACTGCAGTAAAAGTTAAGTGGATTGTTTCTTCAGGATCTAATTACTCTATTACTGTTGACTCTGCAAAAGGAGGAAAAGTAAGCTGGAAGAAGTAAACCACAAGAATTCAAAAAAAGCTCTGAGACGAATCTCAGGGCTTTTTTTTTTGCACTTCATAATTCACAATTCGCTCCTTTGAAATGTTTGTTGATTAGGCGCAAGCCTCCATAATTGAAACCTTTTGGAAGAACTACTATCTATGGTAAGGGAATTTGTACTTTGTCTTAAAACAAATTCTAATAAGCCCTAAGGATAAGAGCATTCTATTTCCATAGGATATTACTGGCAATAGCATACGGATTCGTCTTAATAAACTTCTTTGCCTCTAACAAAAAAAATCCCGTTCCTTTTCAAGAACGGGATTCGATAAATAATAGCTGGTTAATTAATAACGGCTTGTTACGTAAGATTCGAAACCGCCATCAGTATAAACTTTGAAAGTGATGTTTCCATTTGGTTTAGCGATATCAAAAATCTTGTGAAGACCTTGAGGATTATCGATTCTTTCGGAGTGGATCAATTGATCACCATCGAAAATAGAAACCGACACTTCTTTCGCTTCAAGGTTACTTACCAATAATCTGTACTTGTTTTCACCCATTTTAGTCACTCTAGAGAATACTTCTGGAGTTTCAGCTACGAATGTATCGAAAGATGCAGTTCTTATTACACCAGATTCATCCAATACCTCAACTTCATAAGTGCCTTCAGGAAGAGCGTTCAAGTCATATCTTTTAGCGAAAGCTTCTTCTTTGTTGATTTTGTCTCTCATTACCAATCTATCTTGAGAATCAGTAATTTTAACAATCACAGTACCTTGTGGTACAGCAGCATAAGTTACTGCTACCTTTTTAGCTTCAGTTTGTCTGATGTTGACAACTTTGTCTTGATCAGTTGCAAATGCTCCTGTTGCGATCCCCGCAGCAAAAAGCAAAGAGAATAATTTTTTCATATTAATAATTGGTTTAATAGGTTTTTAGATTCTTATGTGTAACCTCTGGATGGCCGTTCCATCTAGGGGGGATATTTTGGGGTTACAGGGTCGTCTAGATCTTGTCCGGACATTGTTTACTCTACAAAGGTAGCTAACGGAATCTATTTTGCAAATGTTTCAACAAAAAATACTTTTCATTAATGATTCCTTAAGAATTATAATGATTTGTTAACGATAATACATTTTTCTTTCGCTATCGATTGCGAAACTCGTTTCATTTTGAATTTTGCCAGTTCAACAGAATTTTATTTATATTTTTACCTAAAATCCAAAATGATGTAACGACATGAATTTCAATATTCCTCAGAAAAAAAATAGTTATTTGGTAAAAAAAATTTTTAAAAAAGTTTTGAAGCACTTAAAAACTAAAGCTTTATGACTATAATTCTAATATTTCAGAATCATTTTTAGACTTAAATCCCATAGTATTCCTCACCATAATTCCTTGACAAAAAAAAGAGCCATCATTTTCACGACAGCTCTCCTTATACAATACTTAAATACTATTAATGTATTCCTTTACTGGTAGCTCTTGCCACCGTCTCGGAATCAAATTCTCCTTTTAGCTCTACCACCATTAAATCACCTTCATCTCCGCCTACTAAAACGACTAGATCAGAAATGGTCTTATTCCCTTTTGAATAGACCAATACTCCACCTTTTCCTTCTGCGGCTTCCATCAACAATTCATATCGTTCTCTTTCAAGACCTTTTTGGAGTGCTTTGAATTCCGCCCGGTCCTGATCAATATTATCTGGAAGGGTGAAAAAGTTTAATTTCTCCACAGACTTGGCTACCGTCGCCATATCATTCTTGTCCATATCTATTTTAAAGCCTTCAGCGAAGTTCATAAAGTTACCTCCTAACTCCAGGTGGAAAAAGTCATCATCTCCTTTATATTTTTCATAAAGGGCTTTCACGCTTTTACTTTGGGCTTGAACAGCCATCACTGTTCCAATCAGCATCAAGGTTAAAATAATTCGTTTCATGTGTAATAAGGTTTAGTTTTCTATTAGTTATTTTCTTTAGATCCTTTATTATAAGAGTCCATTCCAGGGATGTCAGTTTTTTCTGCTAGCAAATTTAAATCCTCATAGGTAAAAGCTCCCAGCATAGAGAGTAAAGTGAATTGACCTCCCTTGTCACCGGACAACATCAATAATTCACGAACCAAGCCGCCCTCTTCCCTTACCATAAATTTGAGACTGGAGCCTTTATCCTGAACATCCATTAATTCCTCGTATTTATTATTGGTCAAAGTACTCATTGCCTCATTATATAATGCCTGCCCATTGACCTCCTCTGAACTCAAAATCCGGATCCCTTTCACTTTTTGAATCAGGGTACCCAAATCTTCTGCATCTTGATCATTCTCGGAGTTGCTCTTTAAAAACCCTCCAGCCATCTGCATCATTTTAGGAGAAATGTATACACGGGAAAACCTGTCATCTTCCATGTAATTGGAAAAGAACTTTTGAATGGCGTCGTCTTGAGCCTGGGCTTTGAATACCAAAGACAAGAGTAGAATCGGTATAATCAGAATTTTTTTCATGGTTCTATTTTTTAACTGTACCAAATAGTTGGTTTGTGGTATTCAAATATTTTATTTCGTTCATGACCTCAAGCTGTTCCTGCCCTTTAGCCATATTTGTTTGAATCAAAGCAAAGGCCTGCATCACTTCTTGATACGCTTGTTCCTCTTGCTGTTTTTGTTCATAAGCTCTCCACCCTACAAAAGAAGCTGTGAAAATGGCTACTGAAGCAGCCCAACTCAACCAGCGGGAGTTTAACTTTCTCACCTTTGCCTTAGGGATATATAGATTTTTAGGCTCTTCTTTTCCATAATCCTCGATGATCCCAAAATACTCCTTCTCCCTATCAAATTCAGATTGACTTCCCAGGAGTAGTTTTAATTCTTTCTCATCCTCGAGAGTAGTGTCTCCCTCCCAATATTTTCCTAGCAAATATTCTATGCGATCTTTCATCCTCTTTCCTTTAATGACATCATGCGCTCTCTTATCTTCGTTCTTGCTCTATGCAAATTGACCTTTACCTGTTCCAAACTGATTTCCAGGTAATCAGAAATCTCCTCATAACTCATTCCCTCCACTTCTCTCAATTGGAAAATCTCCTGTTGCTTCAAAGGAAGATCCTTTACTAAAATCATCACTTTTCTCACAGATTCTTTAGCTTCCTCATCGACAGGTTCGGAGACTTGTATTTCCTCCAAACCATCCAATGCTTCCAGTTTATTGGAAGTTCTGTAATACATCAGCACCTCATTTTTCAAACTTTTCACTAACCATCCAGATAGATTTGGGTGGTTTGCCAATTCCTCTTCCTTTTGAAAAGATTTTTCGAATACATTTTGAATCATATCCTCAGCCAAAGCCCTATCTCTAATCCAGAGGTAAACCAATCGGTAGAGCTTCGATCTCTTCGGCCAGATATGTGTTTCAAAAAATGACTTCATTTTGTTAGGTGATGCATCAAAACTTGAAATGTTACACTTTGGGTGAAAAAAAATTTAAAATATTTAAAAATTAATGATTTCATGAGACTTATAGCAACGGAACTATCCATCTTTCTTTAAGTCAAGTCAATTTCTCTAATTTAATTTTTAGAGAAATTTAGTATGCATGCAGAGTATTTATTACTTTGCAGTAGTTAAAAATGAATGGAAATGGGAATCGAAAACACAAAAATCGGCATAAAAAAAGCCCCGTCTTTCGACAGGGCTTGTGGTGATGAGTGGATTCGAACCACCGACTCACGGATTTTCAGTCCGATGCTCTACCAACTGAGCTACATCACCTTCTTGTAAAGTGATGCAAAGGTAGGTATTTGAGTTTTTGTTCCAAATCATTTGAAGAAAAAAATACAGGTTTAAACAGAAGAAAATCGCTAAACTCATCAATATGAGCTTTTTACCTCAATTAATATTTTTGATAATTTTTGGAGCCGCTGCTTGGTTCCTGAGTAAAAGGGTAAAATTCCTTCGGAGAAACATTCTTTTAGGCAAGAGTGAAACTAGAAATGATCAACCAGATGAACGATGGAAGACCATGTTACTGGTTGCATTTGGCCAGCAGAAGATGTTTAAACGAATTATCCCTGCCATCCTCCATTTATTCGTTTATGTAGGATTTATCATTATCAATCTGGAAGTATTAGAATTTGTCTTGGATGGAATTTTAGGAACTCATAGGCTATTTGCCCCATTCCTGGGAAGTTTTTACGTAGCTGCGATGAATTTCTTTGAATTCCTAGCCGTAGCAGTTCTCTTCTCTTGTATCGTATTCTTGATTCGAAGAAACATCCTGAAAGTGGAACGCTTCACCAAACCTGAAATGCAAGGTTGGCCAGCCTTAGACGGTAACTTAATTCTAGTAATCGAAATTATTTTGATGCTGGCAATTCTGACCATGAATGCCACGGATCAAATTTTAGCTGATCGAGGAGTATCGCATTATTTGGCATTTGGAGGCCTGGCATTCAGTGGCATCATCCAACCGCTATTCGAAACCATGAGCGATGCCACTTTGATTTTCATTGAACGATTTGCATGGTGGTTTCACATTGTAGGCATTTTGGCTTTTGCTGTTTATGTCACTTATTCGAAGCACCTTCATATATTCTTAGCCTTCCCCAACACCTGGTACTCCAATTTGAAACCAAAAGGTGAAATGAGCAATATGCCTGAAGTCACCAATGAAGTGAATATGATGTTGGGAATTCCTTCAGAAACTCCTTCCGACCCTCCATCTGAAATCGCCAGGTTTGGAGCGAAAGACATCAACGACCTTTCTTGGATCAATGTGTTGAATGCTTATTCCTGCACAGAATGCGGACGTTGTACTTCTGAGTGTCCTGCAAATCTGACCGGCAAAAAGCTCTCCCCAAGAAAAATCATGATGGATGTAAGGGATCGAGCAGAAGAGGTTGGAAAAAGCCTAGATGCCGGAGGCAAGGGATTGGAAGACGGAAAGTCCTTGTTGGGTGATTATATCAGCCAAGAAGAAATCAATGCCTGTACCAGCTGTAATGCTTGTGTGGAAGCATGTCCAGTGAATATTGATCCACTTTCCATCATTCTTCAAATGAGAAGATATGTGGCCATGGAAGAATCTGGCTCCCCGGCACAATGGAATGCGATGTTCCAAAATATGGAAACCAGTTTTTCTCCCTGGAAATTCAGCCCTTCCGATCGATTCAATTGGGCAGAAAAAGTGAAAGAAGAAGAAATGAAGTGATTTCAGATTTCAGTTAACGGAACTTGAATAAAGTCTTCAGGTTCCATTTTTAGCAAAAAAATACATTAAAATATATGTCTACCTATCAAGTACCAACCATGGCCGAAATGGCCGGAAAAGGCGAAACTCCAGAAGTATTGTTCTGGGTAGGTTGTGCCGGTTCTTTTGATGAGCGATACAAGTCCGTTACCCAGGCTTTCGTTAAAATATTGAATAAAGTAGGTGTGAGTTTTGCCGTTTTGGGACCGGAAGAGGCTTGTACAGGGGACCCTGCAAGAAGAGCTGGAAACGAATTTTTATTCCAGATGCAAGCAGTAGCAAATATTCAGGTCTTAAATGGTTATGAAGTAAAAAAGGTAGTGACCGCTTGTCCTCATTGCTTTAATACTATTAAAAATGAATACCCTGCCCTGGGAGGCAATTACGAAGTAATTCACCATTCCCAATTTCTTCAGCAACTGATTAACGAGGGCAAAGTGACTTTAAAAGGAGGAGGAGAATTCAAAGGCAAAAAGATCACATTCCATGACTCCTGTTACTTAGGCAGAGCCAACAATGTTTACGAAGCTCCAAGAGAAGTCATCAAAGCTCTGGATGTGGAATTGGTGGAGATGAAGCGTTGTAAAACTAAAGGACTTTGTTGTGGAGCTGGAGGAGCACAGATGTTTAAAGAGCCAGAACCTGGCAAAAAAGACATTAATGTGGAAAGAACAGAAGAAGCATTGGCTACAGGAGCCCAGGCCATTGCTGTAGGTTGCCCTTTTTGTTTGACCATGATGACTGATGGCGTAAAGAATAAAGAGAAAGAAGAAGAAGTAAAAGTCTATGACTTAGCGGAGATGATCGCTAAGGACATGGGAATATGATTGAATAAGATTGAATCAATTTGACCCTTTTTGCCGTTAGGTAGAAAGGGTTTTTCTTTGCCTAAATAAATTTGAATTATGTACGTTGATTTTAATAAAATGCCTGAGAATTCCAGAGTTTGGGTTTATCAGGCTGAGCGGACTTTAAATGAACAGGAAGCGTCTCAATTAAAAAGAAGGCTAACTGCCTTTTGTGAAGGTTGGAATACGCATGGAAATCTGATGCCTACTTCTTTTGATTTGATTGAAAACCAGATCATCCTGCTGGCAGTGGACGAAAGCAATTTAGGAGCAAGTGGATGTTCAATTGATAGTTCAGTCCGAGTGCTTCGTGAATTGGAAGCTTCCTTGGGAGTTGACCTGACCAATCAGGGAAAAGTGAGTTACAAAAATAACCAAACTATTAAAGTTTCCCCGGCTCTGGGAATCAAACAAAAAGTCCTTGCGGGGGAAATCTCCGTAGATACGGAGGTAATAAATCCATTGATTAAGGAAAAATCACATTTAAATCAGCTATGGATTCCCGCAAAGTCTAGTTGGTTAAACAAATTTTTCCCAAATTAATTAGTAATATTCAGCTTAGATAGATCATCAATAGCCCTTTCAGATGAAAAACCATTTTTTGTGGATCACCTTTATTCTCTTAATGAGCTTGAACGCCTGTAAAAGCCTTCAAGAAAAAGCCAATGATCAGTTCCTTTCCGGTCAATACCAATATGCCATCAACTCTTATTCCCAGATTTTAGAATCGGATCCTGATAATCAAGAGGCTAATTTGGCAGTGGCTGAGAGTTTCAGACTTTCAAATAGGATTGAAGACGCAGGCCCTTATTATGAAAAACTGGTAGAGGAAGATCCTTCATTTGACCTTCTTTTCCGTCTTGGCCAAAGTTTAAAAGCACAAGAAAAAGATGAGGAGGCCATTGAAGCGTTTGAGAAGGCAAAAGGGTTTACCCAAGATGAAAGCTTGCTTGCGGAAACACAACGGCAAATTGAAGCGATTAACTTAGCAAATGGGATTGAGGAATACTTCCCGAATTACGTGTTGGTCAATTACAATGAATTGAACACTCCGGGTGCCGATTATGCCCCGGTGACCAATGATAATTTTATTTATTTCACATCTGGACGAAGAGCGTCTGGAATTTACCCAGCAGATGGATCTCCCTATACCAAACTGTTTAGAACAAGAGCTGAAGGATTGAGAGTAGATGTGGGAAATATTCAGACTTTACCGGAATTCCAAAATGAAGAGGGGTTAAATCAGGCTGCCATAGCCATCAGCCCTGATGGAAATACCATCATTTACGCCAGAGGGAATTCTACCTCTCCTAAAGACCTTCCTGAAACAGCACTCTTTGCCTCCTATTTCAGAGGATCTGGATTTACTCAGCCCATTTGGATGCCAGTTAATGAAGATGAGTTTTGGTGGAACTCCACCCCCGCTTTCAGCCCAGATGGAGAGGAACTATATTTCGCATCCAATAGACCAGGGGGATATGGAGGTATTGACCTGTATAAAGCTACGAAACTGGCGAATGGTGATTTTGGGAATCCGGTCAATTTAGGCCCAAATGTAAATACCCCCGGAAATGAAATGTTCCCAAGGCTCACTGCGGATGGTAAATTCTTCTTTTCATCCGATGGTCATGCTGGATATGGTAAACTGGATTTATTCGTAGCTGAAAAAGATGCTTCAGGAAATCAAGTAATCAAAAACCTGGGAGAAAACTTTAATTCTCCAGCAGATGATTTTGGGATTTTCTTTACCAATTATCCGAAAGAAGGATTTATCTCTTCAAACCGTGAAGGTGGAGTTGGAGACGATGATATTTATTTCTTTGAAGACAAGACTCCAAAACCCAAAATTGTCAATGTACTTCTTAATGTATATACCAAGCAACGGGTAGCAGGGGAACCAGATGCAGTGCTGGAACAAGCACGTGTAGTTCTTTATGATGATAACAATGAGCAGTCCGGAGGAGATTTTTCCAACTCAAACGGCCGGGTAAGATTCACCTTAGAGCCTAATGCGGATTTCACAATCATAGCCTCTAAAACCGGTTATTTCTCCAAGTCAATTCCATATACCACAGTAGGAAAAACTCCAAACCCCGAAGACTTAATTCAGGAAGTAACCAATATCACCCTAGACACGACAATTGTTTTGGATCAGTTGATCTTAGAGAAGTCCATCGTGTTAGAAAACATCTATTATGACCTGGACAAAGCAGATATCCGCCCAGATGCTGCGGTTGAATTGGATAAATTGGTTCAAATTCTGAAAGATAATCCATCGATAAAAATAGAATTGAGTTCCCATACGGATGATCGATCTTCTGATGAGTATAACTTAGACTTGTCTCAACGAAGAGCTCAATCTGCAGTTGATTACTTGGTTTCTCAAGGCATCAGTAGGGATAGATTAGTAGCGAAGGGATATGGTGAAAGTCAGTTGATCATCCAAAATGCAACTACAGAGGAAGAGCATCAAGTAAACAGAAGAACTGAATTCAAGGTCATAGAAATTATAGAGTAAATACCATGGAAAAATGATAAAAGTGGTCAAGTTGGAATACAAACCCAATTCTGACCACTTTTCTCTTTTCAAGTTTTCCCAAACTTACTCCCGAATTGATGGGGATTACTTAACTTTGCAGCTATGAACGAGCGATACATGCAGCGCGGAGTTTCCGCCTCCAAAGAAGATGTACATCAGGCCATTTCAAAACTTGACAAGGGTCTCTATCCAAAAGCCTTTTGTAAGATCGTGGAAGACACCCTTGGAAACGATCCAGCCTACTGCAACATCATGCATGCTGATGGAGCAGGCACCAAGTCATCCTTAGCCTATTCTTATTGGAAAGAAACTGGGGATTTGAGCGTTTGGAAAGGAATTGCTCAAGACGCGATCATCATGAACACAGATGATTTGCTATGTGTAGGTGCGATCAATAATATTTTGGTTTCCTCTACCATTGGAAGAAATAAAAACCTCGTTCCCGGTGAAGTCATTTCCGCCATCATAGAAGGAACTGAAGAAGTACTTCAGATGCTCAGAGACAATGGAGTCAATGCGGTACTTACAGGAGGAGAAACAGCAGACGTAGGTGATTTGGTCAGAACCATCATTGTAGATAGCACGGTTACCTGTAGGATGCGAAGAGACGAAGTGATCTCTAACGATACCATTCAAGCAGGCGACGTAATTGTAGGATTAGCCTCCTATGGTCAAGCTAAATATGAGAGCTCTTACAATGGAGGGATGGGTAGTAATGGACTCACCTCTGCAAGACATGATGTTTTCAATAAAGTATTAAAAACCAAATATCCTGAAAGTTTTGACCCTGCTGTCCCAGAAGACTTAGTGTATTCAGGAAAATACAATTTGACAGATGCAGCTCCAGGCTCTCCTGTAAATATTGGAAAGTTGGTGCTTTCTCCTACCCGAACTTATGCTCCAATCATGGTAGATGTCTTAAATTATATGAGATCCAGAATCCATGGTTTGGTACATTGTAGCGGAGGGGCTCAAACCAAAGTGTTGCATTTTGTAGATGATGTACATGTCATCAAGGATAATCTATTTGAAACTCCCCCTCTATTCAATATCATCCAAGAAGAAAGTGGTACAGATTGGAAAGAAATGTACAAAGTATTCAATATGGGACATAGAATGGAGGTCTATCTGGATGAACGATATGCAGAGGAAATCATTGATATCGCAGAATCCTACGGGGTAGATGCTCAAATCATAGGTAGAGTTGAGCCACATGAGGGGAAAAAAGTCACCATAAAAAGCCCTTACGGAGTCTTTGAATATTAATCAATAATGGCAATTAAAAAGCTGGCGTATAACATAGGGAAAATCCTTTTTGGGATTTTCCTTTTTGTTTTTTTGGTAGCCATATTCACCTTAACGAGAGTGGACAGATCTCCAATTGAGGAACAGGATTTTTATAAAGAAACGTTTTCGGATTTAGAGCAGCTCCAACTTCAGGGCTCTGAAACTTCAGTTTGGTTAGCTGGCTGGGGCAAATCCAATATGACACCGGACGACCCCGTTGAGCTTGTGGGATATGCACCTAGAGGGAATTACGAATTTGTACAAGACAGCAGTTTTGTAAAGGCCTTAGCTCTTGGAAATGGGGAAACAACCGTCGCTTGGTTAAGCTATGAATTATTGATTGTACACCCTCATTTGGCAAAGGAAATTCAAACAGCGATCCGCAAGCAAAACCTGCCTATTGATCAAGTGATTTTTACAGCTACCCATACCCATGCAGGAATGGGGGGATATATGCCTGGCCCTTTAGGAGAATTAGCCTTTGGGGGATACCAGGAGGAAACTGTAGAGCTGATTGTCAACAAAACCTTGAAGGCTTTAAACCAAGCACTCACGACTCAGGACAGCACTACCATTCAATATAAAAAGATAGATGCTTCAGAGTTTGTAGCCAATCGTTTCGTCAAAGAAGATCCGATTGAGCCTTCCATAAGACAGCTAATCTTTACCAAGAAAAGCGGAGAAAAGGCTACATTTTTCACCTATTCCGCACATGCGACTATTCTAAGTTCCAAATTCATGGGACTATCAGGAGATTATCCCTATTACTTAATGAAGGACCTGGAAAAAAGGGGTTTTGATTTTGCCATGTTTGCTGCTGGCACTGTGGGAAGTCACCGTCCTTTGGCATCAGGGAACAGCCCAGAAAAGGTGCAGGAATATGCCCATCAACTGGACTCTGTGATGCAGATCAAAATGACCTATTACGCTACGCTTCACACACACCGAATTGAAACGGGTACCTTACCCATTGCCTTAAGGGAGCCTCACCTCAGAGTCTCGGACAATCTAAGGATTAGGCCCTGGCTTTTTGATTATTTGTTGGGGGAAACGAATGTTCATTTCGACATCACCTTAATAGGAAATACCTTGATGATTGCCTCTAGCGGAGAGATTTCAGGAGTATTCTTTGCTGAGTGGGAAAAGCAAGCAAAAGAATATGGCTTAAACCTAATGATTACCACATTCAATGGAGGCTATATGGGATACATTACTCCTGATAAATACTATGACCGGAAGTTTCATGAAGTAAGAGAAATGAACTGGTACGGACCTGGTAATGGGAAATACTATGATGATTTGATTAGGAACATCATCAATAAAGTGGGCCAATAAAAGACCATAATTTTCCCATTTGTCCTATAAATTGGAATAATTGTCCTGCTGCCTAAAGTCAATAGGGTTTTACTTTTGTCTAAACGTAATCAATAATGGACGGGAACAAAGACTCTACTTTGAAAAGCATTTTGAGCTGTAACTGCCCAAAATGTCACCATGGAAAAATGTTTGAGAAAGGAAGAATTTCTAAACCCTCGAGCCTTTTTAGTATGAATAAGAGATGTGAAAATTGTCATCAATCTTTTGAGCCGGAACCAGGCTTTTATTTTGGGGCAATGTTCATTAGTTATGCATTTAATACTGCCCTTTTCATTACAGTCTGGATACTTTTGAAAACTTTCTATCCAGACTATTCTTTGACCATGCTATTGATCACCATCAGTTTGGCTGCAATTCTTGCCTTGCCAATGATATTCCGATTAAGTAGATCCATTTGGATAGCTATTTTCATTCCTTTTAAAAAGGAATCCGATCCATCCAGAGACCAGTCGGCAGCGTAAAGTAGGTTTTCGGTATATTATTTGAGAAATTCAAATATGCCCAAAGCCATACTTCCTACATATCAAATCCCAGATTTTGAAAAAGTTTCTGTTGATCCCCAAGAGTTTTATTATTCAAGGCTAGAAAAACATTTACAGACTCATCTATTTATCCAAAAACCTCACAAACACGATTTTTATATCCTTGTTTTTTTTAGCCATGGAAATGGAACTCATATAATCGATTTCAAATCCTACCCGGTGACCCCCAAATCCATGTTTTTTCTTGCCCCCGGGCAAGTTCATTCATGGACACTTTCCCCAGATACCAAAGGCCACATTCTCTTTTTCAGTCAATCATTTTATACCTCAACATATAGCCTCGCAAAGCTTAACAGTTTTATTTTTTTCAATTCAAATCTAACTATCCCTTTGCTGAATTTAGACAGTGCTCAATTCATTAAACTGGCTTCTAACTTTGAAAAAGTTGAAGAAGAGATTATTCATCCCAGTTGGTCAAGCATGGATTTATTAAAAAGTTATACTAATATCCTTTTGACCCTTTCTTATCGATATTTTTTAGATCAAAATCCACAGCTTAAAAACCAAATACCCAATCTCGATCAATTCCAAAAGCTGGAGAAAATCATAGAGGAAGCTTTTTCAGTGCAAAGAGATGTAAACTTTTACGCCTCTCAAATGAACATGAGTTTAAAGCAACTCAACTTACTCACCCAGAAAAAGACCGGAAAACCTATTTCACAACTCTTAATGGAACGGGTCATTCTAGAATCCAAACGGTTGCTGGTACATTCAGATTTAAGCATTTCAGAAATTGCGTTCAAATTACAATTTGAAGATCCAAGCTATTTCAGTAGGCTATTCAAAAAGAAGACTTCCTATTCTCCTGAAAAATTCAGACTACTTCAACAATCCTCATCCATCTGATTTTTTCCATAACTGGGCTTTTATCCAACATTTTAAAAAGATATGTTCTTCTTCTTTTTCCCATAAACATCGTTTGAAAAGCTCCTCATAGTCAGGAGTATTTTTCCTTTTATGTTGCGCCGCGATCCTGAAAAAAGAAATCATTAAAAATTGCAGCACCTTGCTTTTAAGAGTGGTGGGTTGAAAAAAATCCACCAAAAAAATGCTGCCACTTGGGACCAAAGATTTCTTTAATTGATCCAACAACTCTACGATTTCTGAATCAAGCATTGTGTCCAAGACAAAGTGAAGCCAGATTTCATCATAGGTCTGATCTTCTACCTGCCTAAAATATCCCCATTGAAAGTTTAATGAGCTTTTAGGAAGATTTTTCTTTGCCAATTCAAGCATAGCTTGCGAAAGCTCCCAATAATCTCCCTGTAAACCTTCTTGATAAATCTGATAGTCTTTCCCATCCCCACCTCCAATAATCAAGACCTTTTTTTTCCTTAAATCTGAGATAAAAGATTGTTTAGCTAGGGCTAACTGATTGCCAAAAACTAATTTGGCTAATCGATTGTAGTAAGGTGCTATAAAACCGTAGCTGTCTTTCATCTGTTAAAAATGTAACTTAGTGAAAACCCAAAATAATTTTTTATGAAAAATATATTTAAATCCATTTCAGGACTTCGTCAAATCCTATCTAATGTTGACTTTGACCAAATATCCAAGCTTTCCCAGAAAGTAGACTTACCCAAAATGGTTAACCTGGTCTCAAAAATGAGTGAGGAAGACCTTTCGAAGATGATGGGAATGCTCAAGGGAGGAAGTAAACCTAAAGAAATCCCTCCTATTAACGGAGATTTTTATGAGTTAGGAAAAAGTCTGCCTCATCATGAACGGGAAATCCAATTGCGGGTCAGGGAGTTTATGGAAAGAGAAATCAAACCCATTGCCAATCACTATTGGAACCGTGCCGAATTCCCCATGCATATTATCCCTAAAATGGCTGAACTGGATGTCGCAGGGTTGACCTACCAAGGTTACGGATGCCCAGGGCATTCTGCCCTTTTGGAGGGATTTATTGCAATGGAAATGGCAAGAGTCGACACCTCTATGTCTACCTTTTTCGGGGTACAAAGCGGATTAGCTATGGGGTCTATCTATTTATGCGGGTCTGAAGAACAAAAGAAAGAATGGCTACCTTCCATGCAAAAATTGGAGAAAATCGGAGCCTTTGGACTAACTGAACCAGAAGTTGGGTCCGGGGTTGCAGGGGGACTGACCACAACTTGCAAAAGAGAAGGTGATGTTTGGGTTTTGAATGGACAAAAAAAATGGATTGGAAACGCGACCTTTTCAGATATCACAATTATTTGGGCGCGGGATCTAGATGACCAACAAGTCAAAGGCTTTATTGTAAGAAAAGAAAACCCAGGATTTGTTGCTGAGAAATTAGAAGATAAAATGGCGCTGCGTACTGTGCAAAATGCATTGATCACGATGACTAATTGTGAGGTACCAGAATCAGATCGACTACAAGAAGCCAACTCTTTTAGAGATACTTCCAAAGTACTTCGTATGACCAGAGCTGGAGTAGCTTGGCAAGCTGTAGGTTGCGCAAGAGGCGCTTATGAATTAGCCTTAGCCTATACGAATGAACGTAAACAATTCGGTAGACCTATTGCATCTTTCCAATTGGTTCAAGACCTCTTAGTAACTATGTTAGGAGATTTAACAGCCATGCAAACTATGGTCTTCCGATTGTCTGAAATGCAAGACAGCGATCTATTGAAAGATGAACATGCTTCCTTGGCCAAAGTCTTCTGTACCCTAAGAATGCGTTCCATTGTGGATCATGCCAGAGAGTTATTTGGTGGTAATGGTATTTTGCTGCAACATGATATTGCTCGATTTGTTGCAGATGCGGAAGCAGTCTACAGCTATGAGGGAACCAAAGAAATCAACTCTTTAATCGTAGGCCGTGCGATTACAGGACACAGTGCGTTTGTCTAATCACCAAACCAAAAGTATCCAGGGAAGAAAGAAGGTAGCCTCCATCCTATACCTAATTTGTGGAGAGCTAAGCCTTGGATTAAAAAATGTGAGGTAATGGATCAGGCCCATGATCAAAATGAGGCAGGAAAACAGTTTATAAAATGAAGAAAGGAAAATGACTCCTCCAAAAAACACGACAATAATCGCAATGCATAAAATTCGGATTACCTTATTTAATTGATCTTTGGGCAACACACTGATCAATGATCCATAGCCTGAAGCTTGATCTTTCCCTGCATCCAAAAAAGAAAGCATGATTAAATTGAGGTATGCCAAGGCGATGTACCCTGATGTGATGGTTCCTGTTTCCCAGGTCCAATCAAAAAATGAAAACCGGAGAAATGGAAGCAAGGCTATCCCTATGACGTAGAAAATTGCGGTATTCAATTCTTTCAACCAATGAAACCTAGGTGGTAATACCCGTATTATCAGCATGACTAATAAGATAATTACAGCTAATATTCCACCTGCAAAAAGCTCTTTTCCAATCCCAAAAACTACGTAGGCTCCATATAGACCTACCAACACCACAGTAACCAATAAAAACCAAAGTGCTAAACCATGCTTCTGATGAAACCCATGTCGATCCATTTTGGACCCAGTAGGATGTACTCTTGCATCCATCAAATGGTCAAATGTATAAATTGCCCAAACTGCCATCCCTAGCAATGCATAAATGGTCCAATGCAACTGAACTCTCAATAGCCTTGAGAAAAAGAGCATTCCTCCCATTGCTCCAAAAACCACATCCAATGAAAGCCAAGTAAGCCTTTGGTATAATTCTTTTATTGAATTCACGCTTAAAGATACCCACCCATTCGGATTTGACAGATAATGCTTATTTTAAATTTTTCTTTTTCCAAGGTACTTTCTCTTAAAAAAATTGGAACTGATTAACTTATTAAAAATTGACAAATCCCTAACTCATGAAAAAAACCTATTTGATTTTAACTTTTGCACTGATTTGTAGCTTTTCATTTGCTCAATCCACTCTAAAAGTTGCTTGTGTCGGAAACAGTATTACCCAAGGCCCAGGTAGAGACAACCCCGATAGTTGGCCTTTACAAATGCAGGAAATTCTCGGAGATGGCTATGAAGTAGGAAACTTTGGAGTCAGCGGTCGGACTTTGCTTCGTAAAGGTGATTATCCCTATTGGAATGAGCCCCAATTTCAGCAAGTCAAAGATTTTTCTCCTGATATTTTAGTGATTATGCTGGGCACCAATGATTCCAAACCTCAAAACTGGAAATATGCATCTGAATTCAGACAAGATTACCTAGATATGATTGCTGAATTCAGAAAGACGATGCCCGTAGATGGAAAAGTTTATGTAATCATGCCTGTTCCGGTAACGAAAGACAATTTTGGTATTACCGCTTCCGTGATGAATAATGAGCAAAGAATGATGATTGTAGATATTGCACAAGCGGCCAATGCAGAACTAATAGACCTATATACTCCCTTGATGGACAAAGCTGAATTGCTACCAGATGGTGTTCACCCAAATGTGGAAGGATTGGGAATTATGGCTGAAGTAATTGCTAGAGCGATTCGGTTGTAATTTACCTTCTTTGCAAAATTAGAAGAGCAATTTTAAACCCTCCAGGTTTTAGAAACCTGGAGGGTTTTTTCTACTCCACAAAACCAATCTGTCTCCATTCTCCCTCAATGGGATCATTTTGTTGAGGTGCGCCTGGTGTACTTCTTCCCTCCTTGATGTATTTAATCAAAAGCGATTTCAGAGCAGAAACTTTCTCAGGATTTTCTGCATACAGGTTTTGAGATTCTGCCGGATCTGATTTCAAATTGTATAGCTGAACATCTGGGAGTTCAGATTCAGTAGGGTCACCTGGTTTAGGAAAGCTCCAGCCTCCAGAACCTTTTGCCATGATCAACTTCCAATCCCCTTGTCGGATCGCAAAACTTCCATTGATAGAATGGTGAACGGTGGCTTCCCTAAAGGAACTCACTTCCTTGTCTGCATCAAACAACTCCAAAAGACTGTAACTATCTTCCCCTTCATTATCTTTTAAAGAATAGCCTACAATATCAGCACTGGTAGCCATGATATCTGTTAAACAAATGGTTTCTTCTCGTGAGGTCCCATTTTGTATTTTCTTTGGCCATTTTGCGATAAAAGGAACTCGATGACCTCCCTCAAAAATATCTGCTTTATGTCCTCGGTAGATATAGCTAGAGTAATGTCCCATGGCTTGCATTTTATCGATACCTGCTGCTGGTGAGCCTCCGTTGTCACTGGTAAATATCACTAAGGTATTCTCTTCAATTCCAGCATCCTTGATGGCTTGATTCAATTTCCCCACATAGTCATCAATCATCATCATAAAGTCCCCAAATGGCAATAATCCACTTTTACCTTGCCATTCTTGAGGAGGTAATATAGGAGTATGTGGAGAAGGCAATGCCAAATAAAGGAAAAATGGTTCTTCTTGATTGGCATGTGATTGAATGTATTCTATGGAACGATTAAAGAAATTGGGGGTCACTTCTTCGTGTACAAAATCCGGAGAAGTCGGGCCTTCTCTCCACCATGAATATTCTCCTGTATCAACCGTCACAGTATCCGGTATTGCAGTAGGCATTCCATTTTCAACATACACATAAGGAGCCATATCCAAGGAGCCGGAATGTCCATAAGCATAGTCAAAACCTAAATCATTTGGAGTGTGCGTTACCGCTTTACTAAAATCCAACTGTTCAAAATCTTTGGCATCCCATCCTTCTCCACGAAGAGAGTCACCTTCTGTCAAAGCCCAGTCCCAACCCAAATGCCATTTACCAATGAATGCCGTTTGATATCCTTTATTTTGGAGTATATCCGCAATTGTAGTTCGATCATCCGGAATTAAAGCTTTCGATTTGCCGGTCAACACACCGCTTTTCAGTCTACTTCTCCAATTATACCTTCCGGTCATAAAGCCATATCTAGTAGGAGTGCATACTGCTGAAGGAGTATGCGCATCTGTAAAAATCATACCCTCAGTTGCCAGTTGATCAATTTGCGGAGTGGGAATCTTACTCTCAGGATTGAAGGCCCCTATATCACCATACCCCAAATCATCCGCTAATATCACAATGATATTGGGTTTCGGAAGTGGAGCAACCTCTTCCTGCTTTTGACAAGAAAAAAGTCCTAGAAATAGAATGAAAAAGAAGATGGGATACTCCTGAGGTTTCATAAATAAGGATAAATAATACAGGGTTATGATTAAAATACTAATAAACAAAAAAACCACAACTCTTTCGAGCTGTGGTTACGGTTGGATCTATTGCAATTAATAATTACCCTAAAGCTTCTGCACCAGCAACGATCTCCAAGATCTCATTGGTAATCGCAGCTTGACGGGTTCTATTGTACATTAATCGAAGTTCTTTCAGCAATTCACCTGCATTTTCTGTTGCCTTATCCATGGCGGTCATTCTAGCCCCATGCTCAGAAGCATTGCTTTCTAATACTGCTTTGTATAGTTGGATTTTCAAGGAAGTTGGCACTAACTCTTCAATAATGTAAGATCTTGAAGGTTCCAAGATATAATCCACTTCAGAAGTTTTCACTTCAGTAGTCTCCTCTTTGGCCATCGGTAAAAACTGCTCTGTTCTTACAATTTGAGTAGCCACATTCTTGAATTCATTGAATACTAGGTATACCTGATCGTAATCCCCTGCAACGAACGAACCCATCGCATATTCAGCAGCTAGGCGAACGTTCTCAAAATTCAGATCTTGGAAGACTTGGTAATAATCTGAAATAACTGGGTATTTCGATTTTTTGAAATATTCATATGACTTTTTACCTAAAGGCAAGATGGTCACATCATATGCAGAAAATTGATCTTTAATAGCTGCATTGGTCGCCTTGATGATATTGGTATTAAAAGCACCACAAAGTCCCTTATCTGAAGTAACAGGGATTAAAAGTACTTTTTTCACCTCACGCTTTTCGGCATAAATAATATCCGCAGCTCCCTCGGATGCTGCAGAAACATTATTCAGGATATTCGTTAACTTCTGAGAGTAAGGACGCATTTGGACGATTTTATCCTGCGCTCTTCTCAACTTTGCCGCAGATACCATTTTCATTGCTTTGGTAATCTGCTGGGTAGATACTACCGAGTTAATTCTTTCCTTTACTTCCTTAAGGTTAGCCATCAGTGATTGCTTTGTAAGCTATAGAAATTCCGGTAGGAGTAAATCCTACCGGATATTGAATATTAAAATTATGCGTATTTAGGAGCCAACTCAGATGCTGCTTTGGCAAGAATCTTACCAGCACCATCAATGTCACCTTTTTTGATCAAATCAAGAGCCTCAGGATAAGAAGCATCAAGAAGCACATAGAATTCTTTTTCAAATGCTCTTGCCTTCTCTACTGGCACTGAATCCATTAATCCTCTTGTAGAAGCATAGATAATTGCTACTTGATGCGCTACAGATACTGGAGAGTATTGAGGCTGCTTCAAGATTTCTTGGTTTCTTCTACCTCTTTCGATCGTTCTCTTTGTAGTAGCATCTAGATCAGATCCGAATTTAGCAAATGCTTCCAATTCACGGAACTGAGCTTGATCCAGCTTCAGGGTACCAGAAACCTTCTTCATAGACTTGATCTGAGCGTTACCCCCTACTCTTGATACGGAGATACCTACGTTAATTGCAGGACGAATACCAGAGTTGAACAAGTTTGTTTCCAAGAAGATCTGACCATCTGTAATAGAAATTACGTTGGTTGGGATATAAGCAGAAACGTCACCAGCCTGAGTTTCAATGATAGGAAGTGCAGTTAATGATCCTCCACCTTTTACCAAATGCTTGATTGAATCTGGTAAATCGTTCATTTGAGAAGCAATGGCATCAGATTTATTGATTTTCGCAGCTCTTTCTAGCAATCTTGAGTGAAGGTAGAATACGTCACCTGGATATGCTTCACGTCCTGGAGGTCTTCTCAAAAGTAGAGATACTTCACGGTATGCAACAGCTTGCTTAGACAAGTCATCATAAACCACCAAAGCAGGACGTCCAGTATCACGGAAAAATTCTCCGATTGCAGCACCCGTAAAAGGAGCAAAGAATTGCATTGGAGCAGGATCCGAAGCAGGAGCTGCTACAACAACAGTATAAGGAAGCGCTCCACCCTTTTCAAGAGCAGCTACCACGTTCGCAACAGTAGAAGCTTTCTGACCAATGGCTACATAGATACAGAATACCGCTTCACCTCTGTCATAAAATTCTTTTTGGTTCAAGATCGCATCAATAACCACAGCAGTTTTACCTGTCTGACGGTCACCAATTACTAATTCTCTTTGACCTCTACCGATTGGAATCATGGCATCGATAGATTTGATACCTGTTTGAAGAGGTTCAGTTACCGGCTGTCTGTAGATTACACCTGGTGCTTTACGCTCCAAAGGCATGTCATACAACTCTCCAGCAATTGGTCCTTTACCATCAATAGGGTTACCTAAGGTATCCACTACACGACCAAGCATTCCTTCACCTACTTTAATAGAGGCAATTTTCTTGGTTCTTTTTACAGTGTCACCTTCTTTAATTTCTTTGGAATCACCAAAAAGTACGGCACCTACATTGTCCTCTTCCAGGTTAAGCACCATTGCTTTCAGACCATTGTCGAACTCGATCAATTCACCAGCCTGAGCCTTAGAAAGTCCATAGATACGTGCTACACCATCCCCTACTTGAAGGACTGTACCCACTTCTTCAAGTTCCGCTTGAGTTCTTGCTCCTGAAAGCTGTTCTCTCAAGATTGCTGAAACTTCATCTGGTCTTACTTCTGCCATGATATGATAAGATTATGATTTTTGCTTTTGTTTTTAATACTGTTTCTCGTAATGATTTTGGATAAACTGAGATCTCAAATCCCTCAATTTACTACTCAAAGATTCATCAAGCTGACGGTCGTTTACTTTCAAAATAAATCCACCGATAATGTCTGGATTGATTTTTTCTACCAGTTGCACGTCAGTCAAGCCGGAGATTTGTTTTACTGCATCCACAAACGCTGCCCTTTGCTCATCGCTAATCGCAGTAGTAGTGGTTACTTCAGCAACCTGAATTGATTTATGAATGTTGTATTGAACCTCAAATTCCTTTGCTACATCCACTAAAATTTTCTCTCTGCTTTTACGAGAAACAATCTCGAAAAAAGTAGAAGTCATTTTTTGAGTGGACTTTTCAGGGAAAAGTGCCTTTAGTACATTCAGCTTCTTTTCTGAATTGATTACCGGATTATTCAACAAAAGCACAAGATCATAATTGCTCTTGGCCATTGCTGTTAATTTTTGAAAATCCGCATGAACCTCCTCAAGCAATCCCTTTTCCAAGGAAAGCTCCAAAATAGATTTGGCATAGCGGGATGCTACTCTATGATTTGACATGGAGGTGGTTTAGTTTAACTTAAGATCTTTCACAAATTCGTCTACAAGCTCTTTTTGAGCTTTGTCTTCAGACAAATTCTTTCTCAATAATTTCTCTGCTACTTCAAGGGTCAAGGTGGCCACTTGAGTTTTTACATCTGCCAAAGCAGCTTTTTTCTCAGTTTCGATAACAGCTTTCGCGTTTTCGATCATTTGAGCTCCTGCTTTTAAAGACTCCTGTTTTGCATCTTCTATCATTTTAGCAGAAGATTCATGCGCCTTTTTCAGAATAGTATCTCTTTCCAATCTAGCTTCAGCAAGAAGTTTTTCATTCTCCGCCTTTAAATTAGCCATTTCAGTCCTTGCCAATTCAGCAGATTTCAAGGCATTGTCAATGCTTGTTTCTCTTTCTTCAAGAGCTGCAAGCATTGGCTTCCAAGCGAACTTGATCAAGATGAACAATAAGGCCAAAAAGCCAATCAATTGCCAAAAAACAAGGCCGGAACTAGGTAAAATAAGATCCATTTTATTTATATAATTTCGTTGTTTTACTAGAAAGAGAGGGACCAGCACGAAGCTGATCCCAATTCATTTGTTCTTAGAAGTCGATACCACCTGCGTTCAAAGCAATAAGTAGACATACTACTACTGCAAACAGGGAAACAACTTCAATCAAGGCTGCAATAATCAACATTGCAGTTTGAACCTTACCAGCAGCCTCAGGCTGACGAGCAATAGATTCCATAGCTTGACCACCGATTCTACCGATACCAAGGCCTGCGCCAATCGCAACAATACCTGCACCGATACCAGCTCCCATTAGAGCTAATCCAGCAGTCAACAAGATAGAAGTTAACATAAGAGTTAGATTTATAAATTGAACAAAGAAATTTCTAATTAATGATCGTCATGATGCTCAGCAACAGCAGAGCCAATGTACATCGCAGTAAACAGCGTAAATACATAAGCCTGAATAGTTGCTACCAACAATTCAATCATATTAATAAAGGTCACCATCAAGGTACTTACTACCCCGATAGAATAAGACTGGAAAATGAAAATCAATGCAATGAAAGCCAAGATCACAATGTGACCTGCAGTAATCGCCACAAAAAGACGAACCATCAATGCAAATGGCTTGGTAAACAAACCTATGATCTCTACAGGCACAATTACCAATAACAATGGAAGAGGAACTCCCGGCGTCATGAATACGTGCTTCCAGTAATCTTTATTTCCGTTAATATTAACCAGTATAAAGGTAAGAACAGCCAAGGTAGCCGTCACAGCAATATTACCTGTCAAGTTTGCAGCACCAGGAAGCAATCCTAGTAAGTTACCAACCCAAATAAAGAAGAATAAGGTTAATAAGTAAGGCACAAACTTTTTATACTTAGGACCGATTGACTTGTGCGCAATTTCGTCACGAACAAACACTACAATCGGCTCTACTAAAGAAGCAGCTCCTTTGGGAGCAGCAGTACCATGCTTTCTGTAATGAGCTGCTGCTGAAAGCACCAACCATAATACGATTGCAATGACCAAAAACATCATTACCACGTTTTTGGTAATCGAAAAGTCGATAAAACTTGCACCATCTACTCTTCCTACATGATCATGTGAATCGATGTAATATCCTTCATGGGCATACTCTTCTCCAAAAACGTGGGTCTCATGATTCTGAAAATCCGAAGATTTAAAGAATTCCAAACCACGATCAGAAGAATAGACAATTACCGGTAGTGGAAGAGTCACATGAGTATGGCCTATGGTTGCAAAATGCCATTCATGAGAATCCTTGATGTGATGCATGATGAAGCCCGTAGGATCTTCGCTACCTTCTTCAGTTTCGGAACCAGCTGCCATTAAGGGGCCAGACAGGGTCAGCAAAAATGCTGAAAATAAAAGACTTAGTGCCAATAATTTGCGCGTCATCAACTCGTTTTTTTGAGGGCTACTTTGAAATCGGGCGCAAGTTAGCTAGAAAGGCATAGATATCAAAAACTAGGAAGAACAAAAAAAGAATAAAAAAATTCGATATAAACAAAAGAATATTCTCCGCACCGCTCATCACAACTATGGTGATGTACACCAATGAGGCAATAATCCGTAGCACCATACCCAATAATTTTATCTGAATTAAGCTCTCAGGGGAACTTTTCAATAACAATTTGCTAAGAAACCCTATTAAATAAGACATGATCGCGACAAAACACAAAATCCCCCAAATCTTTTCATGGACCACCTGAGGGAGGATTTGCTGCAAGAGAAAAATGAGCAGAGAAATGATCCCGGTAAACATAAAAAAGCGGACATGAAAGTTCTGAAGCATGACGATTTTTGAAATTTGCTGCAATTTACTCCAAAAAATGAAAATGGTTATTCATCCTGCTTTAGCATATTCCAAAGTTGATAGAATGCAATGGCGATCGAAGCAAAACAACAAAGCAATAGCCAAATAGGAAACTTCATTTCACTCTTTGACTGTATCCACCAACCTAAAAAAGTACCTGCACCGATGATTCCGAATAATTGGAAAGACAAACCTATGTATTTCACGAATACTGGTGTTTTGGTCTCTTTTGAATCTTTTCTAGCTGGTTTTTGGGATTCCATAAATCATTGGATGAGTTTAAAATTAACCAATTATTGTGGCTTAAATAGATCAGTTCCACCATCAAAAAATATTTGATTGCATAATCCGTTCTATAAGTAAGCCAAAAAGCCTATTTTGGTGTGGAAATTGGGCAAATTGATTCATGATTAAAATTTCGAGGTTGGCATTGGTCTTATTAATTTTTGCCTTTGCCTGCTCTTCTGAGCGAAATACCTTTACAAACCGTACTTTTCATAATTTAACCTCGCATTTTAATGCGTATTACCTCGCTGATGTCAAAATCAAAAATGTAGAAAACTTAGTTAAAAGCAATTATAAGGAGGATTATACCCAAGTCCTGCCTGTCTTTATCCCCATTGACTCCACCTCTATTCAGGAATCTGCTGACACCTTGCAATCTGCTCGAGAATTGGCTTCTAAAGCAGTGGAATGGCACCGCATCAGTAAATGGGTCGATGATAGCTATTATTTATTAGGCAAGATCGATTATTTACAATCACATTTCGATGATGCCCAAAACACATTTAAATTCGTCAATGTCAATAGTAAAGACAAAGATCTCCGACATAAGACCTTGATTTCACTTTTGAAGCTCTATGTGGATTTGAAAGAATTTGAAAATGCCAATTTCACCATTGATTATTTATCTAAAGAATCTGGAATCAACGACGAAAACAGATACCAACTCTATCGAACACTGGCCTATTATTATGAAACTAGAAATGATGCCAATGGCGTAATCGGAGCCTTAACAAAAGCTTTGGATTATGTAGACGATAACAAAGAAGAATCTCGCATTAACTTCATCCTTGCACAACGTTATCAAAAAGCCGGTTTGGATGCGCTGGCTTATGACTTTTACAACAACTCCCAAGATGGGAACCCTCCTTATGAGCGAAGCTTTTTTGCGCAGCTTTACGCCCAACAAGTAGCTGAGTTGAATGCGTCGAAAGACCTTCGTAAGGTGAGACGCTATTATGAAGATTTATACAACGACCCCAAAAACAAAGATCTCAAAGATGTTGTCGTTTATGAAATGGCCCTTTTTGAAGAAAAACAAGGAGACACGCTCAAGACACTTCAATTATTACATCAGGCAGCCAAAGAGCCTGGAAGTAATCCGCGTCAAAAAGGGTATATCTATCAAAAACTTGCTGAAATCAACCTCGATAATTATAAAGATTACAGAGCCACCAAATATTATCTCGATAGTGCATTAACCTTCATTAAAGAAACTGACCCAGTTGCAGAACAGATAAATGAACAAAAGGAAACACTGGATCATTATGTTTTTCATCTAGAAAGAATCACATCCAATGATAGTCTGATTAGTTTGGCTCGCTTATCTCCTGAGGAACAAAAGGCCATTGCAGAGAATTTTATAAAAAAAGAAGAGGAACGTTTGCTCGCGGAAGCCGCGGCAAAACAGGAGCCCGAAAGCAACAGCATTTTTGACAACCTGTTGGCATTCAATGACCGAGGGTCCGGCTCTACTTTTTATTTTGATAATTCTGTGGCCATGCAACAAGGGACCATTGAATTTTATCGGGTTTGGGGAAATAGGCCCATTCAAGATAATTGGAGAAGAAGTGCTGCAAGTTTTCAAAGTACTGAGCCTACCATTGCTGCACCCACTGAGACCGATTCTACAGGGGTGGATGAAGCTGCTAATCCATTAAATCAGTTACCGGATTTAGAAACTCTTCTCGCACAGATCCCAAGCTCTGAGGAAGATATTTCCAAATTAAATCTTGAGCTGGAAGAATCTTACTTTGAATTGGGCAAGCTACTTTACTTTGAATTAGGGGAAGTAGAATCCAGTATTGAAAATTTAGAAACCTTGGTTAGAGAATACCCTAATTCTAGTAGAAAACCTGAAGCCTATTACTTATTATATTTAGGCCAGAGAGATCGGGGTGGGAATTTCCAACAATATATCGGGAGGCTCAATAATGAATTCCCGGATTCTCAATACACCTACTCGGTAAATAACCCAGAAGCCGCTTCAGGAAATCTCGCCTACTTGGCATCCTCTAAAAATTACGAGTTGGCCTATGATGCCTATTACAAAGGTGACTATAAACAAGCCCGTGAAATTATCGTCAATACCTTAGAAGAATATCCATTAACCCGAAATACGGAACGTATTTTATTGTTGGACATCATGATTACCGGGAAATTGGAAAGCCGCCAGCAATACCGCCAGCGACTGGAAGCCTATATCCAAAACTCAAAAGATGAAAATCTGATAGAATTGGCAAGAAATATGCTTAGACCCATGATGTCTAGTGAAGAACTCGCTTCTCTAAATAAATCAGATAGCACTGCATTAGATTCTGCAAATTTGGCGAATCCCGATTTATCCAATAATGAAGGACTTGAAAACCTACCAGAATCACCTTACAAGGTCAATGAATCGAGTACACATATCTTTGTATTGGTAATGAGTCCAGATGAAATGGAAAATGCAGAAGGTTTGTTAGGAGACTTAGAAGCTTTTCATACTAAGAATTTCCAAAACGCTAGGTTACGAACCGGAAATATGAATATGAATAGTGATCATGCTATTTTTATTATTTCCCCTTTTAGCAATGCGGAAAAAGCAAAAGCGTATTACCAGTTGTTTTTAACGGATTTTAAGTCCAATGAAATCACAGAAGAAATAAAAAATGATTCTTTTGTCATTTCAATTGAAAACTTCCAACAACTGAATAAAACAAAGAATTTAGAAGAGTACAGGACTTTCTTTAAGTCAGTTTATAAGTAATTATGAGTAAAAATTCAAAACCTGAATCCTCTGGCTGGGCCAAAAAAATAGTCAAATTCATTTGGCTAGCCTTTGTGGCTGGTTTTTTTGGTTTCATCCTTTTCGTGTGGATGGTGAGCATCAATTTTCTGGGCTTATTCGGTACTTTACCTGATTTCAAAGCGCTTGAAAATCCAGAAAGTGAATTAGCATCCGAGCTATATTCCTCAGACGGAGTATTATTAGGGACCTATTTCAGAGAAAATAGAAGTCCTGTCACCTATGAGGAGCTTTCTCCGAATTTGGTTCATGCCTTAATTTCTACTGAAGATGTAAGGTTTGAAGACCATTCTGGGATTGACATGATCGCTATGATGCGAGTATTTGTCAAATCCATCTTACTTGGACAAGATGCAGGTGGGGGTTCAACATTGAGTCAGCAAACTGCCAAAAACCTGTTTAAGACTAGAACTGATGCCTCTCAAGGTGCCTTAAGCTCTGTTCCTGGGCTAAGAATGTTGATCATCAAGACCAAAGAATGGATTGTAGCCACTCAATTGGAAAGAGCCTACACAAAAAACGAAATTCTTACACTTTATTTAAATACATCTGAGTTTGGATCGAATGCCTATGGTATCAAAACAGCATCCAAAACTTTCTTTAATAAAAGCCCTGACGAATTGGATGTACAGGAAGCGGCTGTTTTAGTCGGGTTGTTTAAAGCACCTACCTATTATAGCCCAGTTTACAATCCTGAAAATTCCTTAAGAAGGAGAAATACGGTTTTGTACCAGATGGTTAAAAACGACAAGTTGACCGAAGCAGAATTTGATTCCCTTTCCCAATTACCAATCGAATTGGATTACAATGTGGCCAACCAAAACAAAGGATTGGCAACCTACTTTAGAGAAATTGTCAAAGCAGATTTGATCAGATGGGCGAAAGAAAACTTGAAATCTGATGGCACCTCCTATGATCTATATGGGGATGGATTGAAAATTTACACCACCATTGATAGTAGAATGCAACGATATGCTGAAGAGGCAGTGGCCGAACACATGGCAACTCTTCAAAAAGCATTTTATAAGGAAATGGGAAATAGAGACCCTTGGGTTGACGGAGACAATCGAGTAATTCCAAACTTCATTGAGGACGCAGTCAAAAGAACTGAAGCTTACAGACTGTTGAAAATCAGATATGGAAATGACACTGATTCCATTGATTTAAAACTCAATGAAAAGAAGAAAATGACAGTTTTCTCCTGGGAGAAGGGAGAAATCGATACGCTCATGAGTACCATGGATTCATTGAGATATTATAAGAAATTCCTTCAAACTGGATTTATGAGTATGGACCCCCATACCGGTCAAATCAAAGCATGGGTAGGGGGAATGGATCATAAATATTTCAAATTTGACCATGTTAAAAGAGGAAAGAGACAACCAGGATCAACATTCAAACCATTTGTTTATGCCGCAGCAATAGAAAATGGTTACAGTCCATGCTATTCAGTAATAGACCAGCCGGTGGAAGTCTTTATTCCTGGGCAACCAACTTGGAGTCCTTCCAATGCTGATGGAAAATTCACTTATGAAAAAATGACCATTCGTAAGGCGATGGCCCAATCGGTCAATTCCATTACAGCCTACATGATGAAAAAGCTGAGTCCTAAAATTGTGGTAGAAACTGCAAGAAGATTAGGAGTTACCAGTGACTTAGAAGAAGTACCTGCCTTAGCATTAGGTGTTAATGACGTAAGTATTTATGAGATGGTGGGCGCTTTCGGAACCTTCGTAAATAGAGGAGAACATACTACGCCTTTTTACATAGATCGAATTGAGGATAAAAATGGCAATGTCATTCAGCAATTCACCGCCAAAAAACGTCCTGCTATGAGCGAGGAGCATGCTTATTTGATGACTTACATGCTCAGAGGTGGATTTGAGGAAGAAGATGGTACCAGCCAGGGTGTTCCATGGTCTTTAAGAGAAGGAAATGAATTAGGTGGGAAAACTGGAACCACACAAAATGCCTCTGACGGATGGTATATGGGTATCAGCAAAGACCTTGTTAGCGGCACATGGGTTGGAGGAGACGACCGAGCCATTCACTTTAGAAGTTGGATTGCAGGACAAGGAGGCAGAACTGCCCGACCTATTTGGGTGAAGTACATGGAAAAAGTCTATGCTGATAAAAGTTTAGGCTATACCAAAGGCCCATTCCCAAGACCTGAAAGACCATTAAGTATTGAAATTGATTGTGATGTTTATGAAAAAGAAAGTCAACGATTCGCAGACTTTGATTACGATGCGAAAAAGAATGATTTCTAATTTCATCAAACACTAGCTAGAAAAACAGCCTAAATCCAAGGCTGTTTTTTTAATTTTAGGACATGCAGGCATCTTCTTATACACCCGAAGAACATTTATCACTCCCTGATCAACCGGGAGTTTATCGATATTTCAATTCGGAAAACGAATTGATTTACGTAGGTAAAGCCAAAAGTTTAAAAAAACGGGTCTCCAGCTATTTCAATAAAAATTCAGGAGTGAATCTCAAAACCAAAAGAATGGTTCGGGAAATCAAAAGAATTGAGATTACGATTGTAAACAGTGAGTTTGATGCACTTTTACTAGAAAATAACCTGATCAAAAAAACTCAACCAAAGTACAACATCTTACTTAGGGATGACAAGACTTATCCCTACCTGCTGCTCCCCAATGAGAATTTTCCTAGAATCTTTCAGACAAGAAGGATGATTCCTAAAAAAGGTACTTATTATGGCCCTTTTGCGAGTGTGAAGGCCATGAACAATGTGCTTGATTTGATACGAGAGTTATTCACCATTCGAACCTGCAATCTGGATTTATCTCCTTACAAAATCGCTGAGGGGAAGTATAAAGTTTGTTTGGAATACCACATTGGGAATTGCCAGGGGCCTTGTGTGGGCCTTCAAAAAGAACCAGATTATTTGAAAGATTTGGAGCATGCCAAACATATTCTTAAGGGGAATCTAGGGATTGCCAAATCCTATTTCAAAAATGAAATGCAGCATTATGCTGAAAACTTGGAATTTGAAAAAGCACAAAAAACCAAGGAAAAGTTAGATCTACTAGAGAAATACCAAGCCAAATCATTGGTTGCCAATCCTAGTATTTCAAATCTGGATGTATGTACGATTGTCACGGATGAAAAAGCTGCGTATGTAAACTACCTGCGGGTAAAAAATGGAGCCATGAACGTCTCCAAAAACGTAGAATTGAAAAAACGTCTGGATGAAAATGAGGAGCAACTCCTCATTACAGCACTTGTAAGACTTCAGGATCAATTTCAAAGTGATGCCAACGAAGTCTTAATCAATATTGAATTAGAAGAGCCCATTGAAGGATTAAACTTGATCTTACCTAAAATTGGAGATAAGAAAAAGTTGGTAGAACTTTCATTGAAAAATGCACTTTATTATAAGAAGGAGAAAGCCTTATTAAAAGGGCTTAATGAGGATAAAAAAGATAGGGTCATTAAACAGTTACAACAGGACTTAAGTCTTCCTGAAATCCCTGATCACATTGAATGTTTTGACAACTCTAACATCCAAGGGACTAATCCAGTTGCCAGCATGGTTTGTTTCCTTAATGGAAAGCCTGCAGTAAAAGAATACAGGCACTACCACATCAAAACGGTCATAGGTGCAAATGATTTTGCAAGTATGAAAGAGATCGTAACGAGAAGATATAAGCGACTATTAGAGGAGAACAAGCCCATGCCTAAGTTAGTGGTCATTGATGGAGGAAAAGGCCAGCTATCCTCCGCAGTAGAGGCTTTACAAGAGCTTGGCGTTTATGGAAAGATGCCCATTATAGGGATCGCAAAAAGATTGGAAGAAATTTATTTCCCGGGTGACTCCTACCCCATTCACATTGATAAAAAGTCGGAGAGTTTAAGACTATTGCAGAGAATTAGAGATGAAGCACACCGTTTTGCTATTACTTTTCATAGAAAGGTCAGAAGTAAGAACGCATTTGGAACTCAATTGACTGCCATTCCGGGAATTGGAGAAAATACTGCCAACAAACTCCTTTCCCATTTTAAATCAGTCAAAAAAATCAGTGAAGCTACCCAAGAAGAAATAGCCTCTGTAATTGGGGCCAGTAAGGCTCAAAACTTATTCGATTGGATAGCAAAAAATAAAGGGGCTTAAAAGCCCCTTTTTATTTTTTACCACTCCCAAAGAGTGTTTTCGTATTCTAAGAGTTTATACTCAAACTCAAGTGAGTTGATATAAGCCTGTACTTCAGGGTTAGGACTATCCGCATCCACTAAGTCGGCTATCAATGCTTCATCCGGATTTGTAAATCTTCTAACGACAGATCTAAACAATCTAGATTCAAAGGCCTCATCATAAGTCAAGCTTTTTGATAAGTTCTTGAAATTGATCCATCTAGCCTCTGGATGATCTTTGAAGTAATTATAGAAATCTTTGTATCTGATATATGCGATTGTCTTCTGACCTGCGTTTGAATTCGTCTGAGAAGGCATCACCAACTCAAGGTATTTGATATCAAACACCATATCAGAATGATGCTTATCAAACACAAAGTCCTCTTTAAAATCCAAATAATATAATTGCTTGACAAAGATGCTATCGCCTGTGGCATTTAACCAGAAATTATCCTGGAATTCTGCGATAGACATCGGTTGGGTAAAATCTTCATCTGCAAAAACTTCTAGCGCATTTTCATCCACTACCGCTTTGTAGATATAATTGATAATCCCATTCTTTTTTGCATCACCTGATCCATATAGAGCAAGATTATACTTTTCTCTAAGATCAATTCTTCTCCAAACCGCAATTTGATACATTTTATCATCCTCACGAATTCTTTTCGCAGAGAAGATGGTATCCATATCAAAGGTCCGATCACCATACCCGGATGGAGTCACACTAGTTGCAATTTGAGCTTCACTTGCCAAAGGGGCAATTGCTGCTGCAAAAAGCAAGGATAAGATCAATTTTGGAAGGAAATTTTTCATAATTATTTTATCTGGATTCGTAGGGAATTCTTACTTCACTCCGATACGAATAACTTTATTCAACGTAGAAGGAATTTTATTTCCTCTAAAATTAGTCCTAGTTACTTGAGTAACCACGATTACAATGTCATCACCAGCTCTAGCACTTTCCATTAACTGTCGCATGGCAATGCTATTTCCATTGGCAATTTGAGTAGTTTGTCGTGGCACATCATTTCTAAGTAATCTTACTTCCCCACCAGTTACTTCAAAGTTAGCATCCTTAGCCATGGTTCTACCGAAAGTAGCTTCAGGTTTTGCCAACACTTTCAGACCGGTCAAAGAGCTGATTGTTTGAGCTTGACTTACATCCAATTCAGATCCATTAGATGCTGCTGGAACTAAAGAAGGTTCTGGAACTGGTTTAATATCATACGTTACATCTCCAATTTTATTGCCTCCTGAGCTTACTCCAATGGTAACTTTTCCAGAAGCTCCTGGAATGACAGTTAATTGACCTGGAGTATTTCCTTTAATAGACTGGCCATTTGTAAGGCTGAAGTCTGGAGAATAGGTATTACCTAAAGCAGGAACTTCAATCAATAATTCATTCGCACAATCTGCGTAAAGTTGCTGAACTACCTCAGAAGAAACTTTAATTACAGGCTGAGCAACGTAGTATTCATATTCCACAGGAAGAACTTTATCTTCTCCACCAACATTGGTCACGATTTCACCTTTCAATACTCTTTTAGCAAGTCCTCTGTCGTCATATTGAGACGCTGGAGTCACTGTAAAATCAATCTTACCAAATCCATTTTCTACAGGTACCGAACGTCCATCAATTGTCATCTGTGGAGCAGCTGCGGAGGAACTGGAAGCAATAAACATATCTCCTTCAAACTTGGTACCGGCAGCAACCACATTGGAAGTAGCAGCAATTCTTGCTTCAACGATATCTGCCTTGAAGTAGAATGTACCAATTGAACTTGTGATTTGAGCCAAAGCTTCACTTTCAATATTTAAAACTTCATTTTGATATTGTGAAATTAATGCCATCACGGCTCCCACTGGGGATTTCACGAAATTCAATGCAACAAAGTCCTTATTTCTTACTTCCCGATCATTCGCAAAAAGCGGAATTTCACCTGCATCCTTTGCAATGGGTTGGAAAGACATATCAATTCCAATTCCACTTAAAATCTGGGAAATTTGAGTTGGATACTCATTCAATCTTCCCTTCATTTCATCACCTTTGCCATTGTTGGCAAACATGTTTCCTGGAATTTCAGTATTCTTCAAACTTGAACTAACGAAGTTTCCTTCTTCATTTTTGGCATTTGATTGAGTAATCAATTGCTGCTTCAGTTCTTCTAAATAAGAAAAGATTTCTTTGGTAGCCTCTCTTACTTCTTTAGCTGCTGCTACTTTCGGAACATCTTTTTCATTATTCCCTTGCTGTTCTACGGTGGACTCGATAGAATTTACGGTAAACTCATTCTTAGAAATATAATTTCTAGAAGTTCGCTCCATACCGTCGTTTAGCAATACAAATTTCTGGAGAATCTGGTTACTTACCTGGAGGGCCAATAGGGCCGTCAAAACCAGGTACATCATCCCGATCATCCGCTGTCTAGGTGTCTCTTTAGCTCCTGCCATCTTTAATTTTTTAGTCTATTCTAGATGATTGAGTATAATTAACCTTTCATAGCGGATAACATTCCACCATAGATTTTATTCAATGAACTTACATTTTGATTAAGCTTAGCCAATTCATTCTTGAAGGCTTCAGTTTCTTTTCCGGCTTCAGTAAGACCTTCCATAGCAGCAGTCATATTTGAATAGAACTTATTCAAAGTTTTCACATGGCTATTGGCGTCCTGAAGTTCCATCTCATATACCGCATTCAATGCAGAAAGATTTTTAGTTACCGTCTGAACTTGATTATGATATTCCTTAGCATCCTGAGAAGCAGAGGACATTTCAGTCAAAGCTGCAGCAGTTTTACTATATGAAGCGTTCATGTCTACCAAAGTTTTAGCGGCAGATTTAACATTCGTTGCATATTCATTGGTTGCTACAGCGGCATCAGACAGATTGCCCATTTTCTCTGCAGAAGTAGCAAGATTTTGCATTCCTTTTCCTAGGCTTTCGATCAATTCTGGACCAACTTTGGCATTGGCTAGCATTTCATCCAATTTTTGAGATACGCTATCGCCAGATGCAGCCCCTGCTGAAGCTTTTTTATTACCTGGAGCACCGCCAGCTAATTCAGGATATACTTTAGACCAGTCAACTTCTTCTTGACGAGGTTCAAAAGCAGAAAGAAAGAAGATCGCAGCCTCTGTTGTAAGACCAATCGTGATCATCAAGTTACCTCCAGCCCAATCCAAAATTTTGAACATCGCTCCGAGAATAACTACTGACGCACCAATACCATAGATTTTTGGCATGATGCTGCCGTAAAATTTTGACTTAAATGAATTGCTGTTGCTAGCCATGAGTAATTTTGTAATTAAGGTGTTAGGTTTTTAATCGTGGAATTATTTATGTGTTTGGTATTATCTTTTTCTTCTTCTTGATGATTTTACATCCATAGATCCAGATCGACCAATAAATGTCATCACCGTTCTAAAACCAATGTGAGCTTGCGCCACATCTTCATATTCATAGGTTCTAGTACTAGTTTCCAAGTAATGCGCAATATCTTTCCAGCTTCCGCCTCTTACGATTTTTCTAGGCTCACTAGGAATATCATAAACTGGGTTCAAATCCCATGTTATGGCACTGGACGTAGCTGCGTAGGCATCTAACACCCATTCTGCAACGTTTCCTGACATATTATAAAGGCCAAAACCATTAGGAGCAAAAACGTCTACTGGAGCAGTATATGGAAAACCATCATCAATGTAGTTACCTCTTCCTGGTTTGAAGTTAGCCATTAAACATCCTCTCTTGTTCTTAAGATAAGGACCACCCCAAGGGTATTTAGCTACATCTTTTCCACCTTTGGCAGCATATTCCCATTCTGCTTCTGATGGTAACCTGAACGGCGTTAGATCATATTCAGATTCATCGTTAGCTCTCATGTGATAAGTTCTCCACTCACAATATTGCTTGGCTTGATCCCAAGAAATCCCAACTACTGGATAGTTGTCAAATGCTGGGTGATCAAAATAGAATTCCATCAGCGGATCTCCATAATGGTAAGAAAAACTAGTGGACCAAACTGTAGTATCTGGTTTTAACTCATCCAAATTAAAAGTTGGCGGCTCCTTTAAGGTAGTTGGAGTACCTGTTTCCAATTGACCGCTTTTAACAGCTTCCAAGAACTGGCGGTACTTATTATTGGACACCTCGTATTTATCCATAAAAAATTCCGAGATGGTAATCTGCTTATTCATCGAAGATTGAGTATAGGCAATATCTTCATCAGATTGTCCCATCCAAAATGTTCCCGCTTTAATCGGAACCATATCATATGGAAGGTTTTGTTGCCAACTTTCCCTTTTAGGAACTCCGGTTACTTCTCCTCTTCTATTAGCCTTTTCGCTGGCAGATCCTTTCTTATTAAAAAGACCGCAGCCAGGTAATAGTGTCGCTACTGCCAATCCTAACGTGATCGGTAATAAACGAAAATTCATTTTTTTATACATAAATGACGTTTTTGAGTTCATCAAATTAGTGCCCAATATACTATAGTCTCAAGCTTCGAAATTTAGCTGAATTTGGCTCAATAATGCAAATAACCTGCCAAATTTTCCAGCTACGGTTTCGTCAGGTTTAAGTTTCAATTTTCCTGCCTTTTTTAGGAAATTTCACAATCCAGTATTCTAGAATCTAAATCGTGGAGTTCTTTGAATAACTCTTTCTACTTGTCTGCTAACATCAGACAAAGTATATCTGAGCATTAACTCATGACTAGTAGGAGCTTTTGCTTCTACTCCACCCACCACTAAATCAAAAGCATAACCCAATTTTAAGGAATTATCCTTTAAAATACTGTAACCAAGGATAAAAGAAATGGATTCTTGCCCTCTAAAGGCCAATCCACCACTTATTTTATTTTGGTGTGTAGCAATAACGCTTACATCATAGGAAAAATTATTAAAAGAAACTGTCTTTAATAAAAAACTAGGTTCAATCGCTAATTGTCCTATTGGTCTGAATCTATAACCAAACAATAAATAAGAATGATTTTTCAATTGATTGGCATAGGATCCATCTCCAAAATCAAAGTTAGGTTCATTTAAATGCCGACTGCTTAAGCCTACATAATAATCTCCTCTATCGAATAGAACCCCGGCTCCAATATTGAAATTCATTTGGCTTTCTTTACCTGAAGTAGGCAAATTAGGCTCAGGATTCACCACGATCAATTCACCATAATCCAAGGAACTGGAAAACATTCCAAAAGAAACTCCTACACTGATATTAGATCTATTTATCTTTTTGTGATAGGCTCCCTGAAGGTTGACTTCCAAATTTGAACTCGCTCCAATATTATCATTGACTATGTTTATACCATAACCTATGTTTTTGGAATCTAATCTGCCTTGTGCAGTTAGCAATTGGCTGACAGGCGCTCCTTGTTGACCAGAAGAAGTACGGTAGTTTGCCCATTGAGATCGATGGAGTGCAGAAAATCTAAACCCTCCATCCTTTCCTGCAAAGGCAGGATTGTAATACATCCCATTATACATGTATTGTGTAAACTGGGCATCCTGTTGAGCAAGCACCGGAGAAACTCCGGCATAGATGGCGATTAAAACAAGACTACTTAAAAAGTACTTCCAATGGCCGCTATGAATCATTTGAGCGTGGTTTTTTCGAATCTGAAAACTATTGTAATGATTTAAACTGAAAAACCACAGAAATTGATTCTAAGATTTACAAATTATTCGCCTTTTTGATATAAAGCTCCAAAGCTCCAGTCATACTTGGCGCATTTGGAAGCGGTGCTTCAATGTCCAAAATCAGGTCCAAATCCCTTACCGCTTTCGCAGTAGTTGGACCAAAGGCTGCAATTCTTGTCTTACCCTGAACAAAATCAGGGAAGTTTACTTTTAAGGATTTTATTCCAGAAGGACTGAAAAATGCCAAGATATCATACTTCACATCTGCCAAATCAGATAAATCTGCAGCAAGGGTATGATAAATAATTGCTTCAGTAAATGCTATACCATTCTTTTCCATGTAATCAGGAATTACATCTTTTCTGATGTCGGAGCATGGGAACAAATACTTTTCAGACTTATGCTTTTTGAAGTAATCAAATAAATCTTCTGCGGTCTTTTGACCTACGAATAACTTACGCTTACGGATTACAATATACTTTTGAAGATAATGAGCAGTCTGATCAGAAATACAGAAATACTTCATTTCTGCCGGCATTTCGATCTTAAAGTCTTTACATATAGCAAAGAAATGATCTATCGCATTCCTGCTAGTAAAAATAACAGCAGTATGCTTTAAGATATCAATCTTTTGTTTTCTAAACTCTTTGGGAGGAACGGGCTCCACTTTAATGAATTGTCTGAAATCAATCTTTAAATTATACTTCTCTGCCAACTGAACATAAGGAGAATTTTCGCCCGCTGGTTTTGGTTGAGAAACAAGGATACTTTTTACTGGTCTTAACCTGTCTTTGCTTACTGCACTCATGCTGTTTATTATGCTTTGATCATCCAAATCTTACTGACCTAAAACCATGACCCATTTAGCCATGATTAAAAAAGGCACTAATTCTGCGATGCAAAGGTAAGTAAATAAATGATATTTCTTAAAGCTTAGTCTATTCATCATAATTATAAAAAGACCGAATACACCTATAATGTAAAGCCAGAAAAACACTGACAATGAGATGCCTATCGCCTCTTTTGCAGAAGAAAATTCGTTCACTAAAAAAAATGCAATTATTAAGACAAATCCAGTAATTCCTAACACTACAAGTCTTAATAGATAAAAGAAATGAGCAAACTCTAATCTTCTTAAATCAAATAAATAGGCAACTATCCTTATACCAATAAATTTCAGAATGGTAATTATGAAAAACCCAATTGCCCCAAGGCCCCATAAAATCAATAAAGATTGAAAGTCAATTCCTATCCAAGTTTCCAACCATACTTGTCTATAAAAGACCAACCCGATAACCGCAACCAAAGAAGTCATCAAATTGACTAGAAGCAGGTAAAACAATACATCAGAAGAAAAAAATTTCTGTAGACTTCCAGAGTCAGAAAAATCCTCAGCAGTCAGTAAGGATTCCGGCCGAATAATAGATGAAAATAAATAAGGATAGGCAACCTTATACACCGCCAAAATCACTAAAATGATCAACACGGCCACAAAATAAAAATCTCTTAAGTCTTGTCGGTCAAATCTTCTGATCTCTCCCACCTGCTCATTTACCCTACCCATGTCCTGGGTATTCGCTGTAGGCTGCAAGATTTTTTGAATTTTGGCATCACCGATTTCAATCCCTTTTTTGAAAACTGTCAATTCCAGATCTTTCTCATCAAATTCATTGGCCAGTTCAACAATAGGTTTTGAAAATGTAGTATCCCCATTGGCATAAATCCACAATTTTTCTCCAATAAATACGACCGATTTTTCCGGAAATGAAAATGAGATATTAGCCAACGGAAAGCTGGTCAAATCCAGCTGGAGAACCAACCGGTCATTTGGGCGGATCCAGGTTTCATCTTTCCCTTTTTCCCAGGAAGAACTGTAATCCTGCAAAACCTGAGCAGATGTTGATGTTACACCCAATAGCAGCCAAAAAACTATAAACAGAAATACGTTTTGCTTCATACTCAAAACCTGGCCAGATAACCAAAGTGAATCTTGGAATAAGAGAAAGACAAAGGTTGCAAATTAGATTTACCTAATCCATAAATAAATCTAAAAACTCCATTGCCAGTCTCTAAATTTATGCCAGCCCCAAATGAAACAGGGAAATCATCCTCCTTTTCCAGGATTGGGTTTTTTAAAAACCCAACATCCGTAAATATCATTAGATAGGAGTCCTCTCCAAAAAAAAGACGCTGTTCCATATTGAGATAGCCATAGTTTTTAGCATAAAAGAAGTTTTCATTGAAGCCTCTTATGGTTTTGAGTCCTCCTAATCTGAAAAGGTCGTTTATGAATAGACTTTTGTTTCTGACAAATCCTGAACTACCTCGAAACCACATTCCCCAGCTTTTTTTGATATACAAATGTTTTTCTAACTGAATGGTAGCAACAAGCTGTGGTGTATTCAAATCAATATTTTGATATGCTTCCTCTGGAATTCCAGTATTTTGAATGATCCTTTTATTCCCTGCAGCAAACTCAGCCTGTAACCATATCCCTTTTCTTGGAGAAAAAAGGCGGTCCAAACCATTATAATCAACTCCAATACCGTATACATTCCAACGGAAATCTGCCAAATCTGGCAATTCCTCCACATCTTGGTAGGCTACCGTTGAAATCAAATCACTGGCCTGCCGTTTTGTAAAAAATTGAATGGTAGACTTATTGGAAATTTGATAATCAAAATCTATCCCAAAATACCGGTTTAGAAAGGTACTGTCTTGTTTTAGTAGATTAAAAGCCAGAGAAATGTGAAGGGGTGAATTAAACAGAAAAGACTCTCTTGCACTTAGGTTTAGAGATTGGGTCTCTTTATTCATCCGCTGCCAGTGAACCGCAATATTCCTTCCTTTTCCTCCCAAATGGTAAAGTTCGAGATCCAGTTGACCTGTGACCAATACTTTTCCTGGTTCATTCTCATTGGGCAGCAATCCTATCACCCCATCCATCACGTTGACATTCCTATCTCTTAGATAAAATATGGGGCTTGCTTTTTGAGTCCTAAAAGCAAGTTCTGGGGATTGGGAAAGTTCAAAATAAGGAGACCTGGAAAGCACCTGACTAGCATTCTCAAACTCTTCTTGTGAAAAAAACCCTCCAACAGGAATTCTAGTCAGATTCTGAAGGTATTTAGCTTTGGTTTTTGTGGAACCAAGCACCTGAACCGTATCCCAGCGTATCAAGGGACCCGGATCTAAATTTGTACTAGCATAGATAATTTCGCCTTCCCTCATCAAACTATCCAATTTCAGGGAAGCAAAAGGATATCCTTTATTTTCTAACTCTCTTAAAATAGTTTTGCTCCATTGATTCCAAGCCATAAAACCGGATTCTGGAAGCCCATACTCCACTACCAATTCTTCAGGAAGGTTTCCTTTTCCTATTTCTTTCAAAATAAATTTAGCCCCCAAATTTAATCGGGCTGATAAAGAATCAATCCTTTGAGTAGAAAAATCCCAGTATGCGGACAAATACCCCTTTGAAAAAAAATCCGCCAATATCGAGTCTAATTCTTGTTCCCTTTCCAACTCATTCGGAAATTCTTTCCAATTTTGGCGATAAGAGGAATCTGAACTCTCCCATTTCAACCACAACTTGGTTTGACCCCAAGAAATTGTCGAGATCAATAGCATCAGGCTGAGCATGAAAAAAAAGGTCTTTTTCAAGGAGAAAAGGGATTGAATACATTCACAAAATAAGAGAAATACCTTGGCTGGCATCTACATCCATATTCCATTTTGCAAACAGGCTTGTCATTATTGTGACTTCCATTTCAGCACAAATCTGAGCAGAATGGAAGAAATGGTCAGCAAAATAAACCGAGAACTGATCCTAAGAAAAAATTACCTGAAAAATTCAGCCATTGAGACGGTATATTTTGGAGGAGGCACCCCCTCCCTCTTAGAAAAAGGGATGATAGACTCCATACTCAATACGATCCAAAAACACTTTTCTTGCGATTGGAAAGAGATTACACTAGAAGCCAATCCAGATGACTTAAGCTCGGAAAACTTGAAAGGATGGAAGGATCTAGGTATTGACCGCTTAAGTCTTGGAATTCAAAGTTTCAATCAAGAAGTCCTACATTTCTACAACCGGGCTCATACAGCGGAAGAATCCCGACTTGCGATTGGTAAAGCCAGAGAGGTGGGATTCCAAAAGTTCAGCATGGATTTGATTTATGGGTACCCTTACCCAGATCACTCAATTTGGGAGTCCGACTTACAAGAGGCAATAAAATTGGACCCTGGACATATTTCTAGTTATGCCCTAACAGTAGAAGCCAAAACAGCCCTGGGAAAATGGGAAAGAGAAGGCAAATTCACTGAGGCTGATGAGAATTTTATTGCAGAGCAATTCGAAATGCTGCAAGAGCATACCGAAAAATCGGGCTTTATTCAATATGAGATCTCTAATTTTGGGAAACCTGATCAATTTGCTTTACACAATACTAATTATTGGAAAGGCATTCCCTATTTAGGGGTAGGACCTAGTGCACATTCATTTGATGGTGCCCATAGAGGAGCAAACCCTAGAAGTAATGCGAAGTACATAAATACATTGGATCAAGACATACTCCCCTTTGAGTCTGAAATATTGAGCAAGGAAGATGTTCTAAACGAATACCTGCTGACTGGTCTCCGAACCATATGGGGAATAAATTTTGAAAAAATCCAACAGGAGTATCAACTAGACCTATTGAATGAGAAAAGAGAAATTTTAGAAAAAATGAATCTGGAAGGCTGGCTAATATGGAACGGCAATACCCTATCTTTGAGCAGAAAAGGAAAACTACTTGCTGACAGCATCGCTTCCGCCCTTTTCATTTAAAACCTTGCAACCCATGAATAACAAAAATCCTTTTGGCAGAAAAAAAGAAGTAGCCCCCTTGGAATCAGCATTTAAGGATTTGCTAAAAGCCTACCGCCTAGAAGATAAATTTCAGGAGAAAAGTGTGGTTCAGTCATGGCCAGAAATCGTTGGGAAAACTATAGCGGACAGAACATCATCTGTCTTTATCAAAGACAAAAAGCTTTTTGTAAAATTGACTTCCGGCCCTATCAAGAAGGAACTTCAGATGAATAAGGCAAAAGTTATTTCTTTAATAGAAACGAAATTTGGTCAGGGAGTTATCGTAGACTTAGTATGTTTCTAATAGAAATTAGCACTTCTGTCTAAAGTTTACTTTTTTTAACATTCTATCTAGTAAGAATATTTTAGTCCCGATCTTAATTTATTTCACATTGAGTAATATTGTGGGGCAAAATCCATGATTAAATTACCATCAATCCATATTGGAAAACTTAGCATGCTCCTGGCCATTTTGGTCTGGTTGTCATTGCTTTTTGTGGATTTGGTAAGACTTTTTGGCTTATTAAATGAATTAGAATCTGGTATAGCAGCAGAATTCACTTGGGTACTCGAGATTCTTTTCTTTTTAACAGTCTATCTTTTTTACAATTACTCCATCAATAAGAATAGTCAGAATGACTTTCTGAACCTGATATGGAGGGCTGCTTCGACAGGTATAGTAGCAGTTTTTGTTTCCCTCATGATCAATCTTTTCTATTCCCTGCTAGGGGATAGCCATTTGTTCAATGATCCATTCCTTAAAAATTTCTTCTACCATGTCAATTTTGCATTGATATCAGTATTCCTGATATCCAGTGCGTTGCTATGGAAGCATTTGATCCTTTACCAAAAAACAAAAAGAGTAGTAAAACAATGGCAGGCCTACGAGCTAGCTATGCTTGGAGCCATGTTTTTTATTTTTTTCAACAAAAACTCATTTGACTACAGCTTTTTATTTGGGTTTGTTCTGTTGGTAGGATTGGCGGTTATTTTATCCGGTAACCTCAAATGGATTCCTTATTTGACATTTCGGGAAAAATGGAAATCCCTGCTTTTCCTTTTTATCATCATCAACTGCTGTGGGTATCTCTTTTACCAGATCCTATTATACAGTGACAGAGGATTGTTTGTCGTGAATTTGACGGACAATTTATTCCTGGTTTCCTTATTCAGCTTCATTTTTATTTATGCCCTATTCTGCTTTCTTGTTACTTTATTTAACCTACCTACCTCCTCTGTTTTTGAACAAAAGCTGACTGAGGCCATTAACTTCCAACGATTAAGCCAGTCTATTCAGCCTGAAGAAAGTGAAGAACAGGTACTGGATATCCTGGTAGACTCCTGTATGAGTGCTGCTTATGCGGATGCTGCCTGGCTGGAACTAGGGGACCAAGGAAGCGCAAAAGGTTTCCTTCAAGAACGATTCATGGAGAAAGGAATGCGTGAAGAGCTTAGTGAAATCATTCAAAATCAAAAATTAGCTCAAGAATGGGCAGTTGAAAATAAACCTGAAAATTTAAACCCACTTTCACTTCGGCTAAACCATGATCGATTTGAATCTATTCTTTTGGTTCCACTTGTGATTAATAAATCGGCGATTGGTCGAATGGTACTTTGCAAAGAAGTGAGAGATGGTTTCAACAAAGAGATGATCAACATCATCAGTACTTTTGTACGCCAGGCTTGTATTGCCGTTGAAAACCATCGATTACTAAATCAGGCCATTCAAAACGAACGCTACCAAGAAGAATTAAAAATTGCTCAGCGGGTCCAAAAATCACTCCTTCCTACCAAGTTAGACCATAATGAGACTTTTGACATATCTGCCTATTCCAATGCGGCGGATGAAGTTGGAGGGGATTATTACGATACTTTTAAACTTGATGAGGACCGATACGTTATGATCATCGGAGATGTCTCTGGAAAAGGCACTTCTGCAGCATTTAATATGTCTCAGATGAAAGGAATTTTCCAAAGTCTAATCCAGTTAAACCTTGGTCCTGCCCAATTTATGATTAAAGCTAATGCGGCTTTAAGTCGATGTTTGGAAAGGAATCACTTTATCACCGCCTCCATATTTCTTATTAATACCAAGGAAAAAAGCATTTGCCATTCAAGAGCTGGGCATGTACCTACTTTAATGCATCAAAATGATGTGGGTAAATCTGAATACTTGGGAATAGATGGCCTAGGTTTGGGGATTTTGAGAAACAAGCAATATGAAAATCACGTTGAGGAAAAAACATTTAACTACTCTTCTGGAGATGTATTAGTCATGTTTACAGATGGAATCGTTGAGGCTAAAAATGAGAAATCCCAGCAGTTCGGTTTTGAAAGAATCAGAACTCTCTTGGAAGTGTATCATGAATTAAGTCCCAAAGAAATCCAAACAAAAATTATAGATTCTCTTCATGCATATGTAGGAGGAGATGGGTTAATAGATGATGATTATTCGATCATGGTGGTCAAATTTTCAGATGAATAAAGAAATCAGCGTTCAATATGCTAACCATAGAAACACATAAAGAAGATAACCACGATTTATTGGTAATTCAAGGTGAAATTGATGCCAGCAACTCTGTGATTTTAGATCAAAAAATGCAAGAGTTAACGGAATCAGGTTCAAAATCCATTTTAGTGGATGGAAGTGGGCTGGAATACATTTCCTCTGCCGGATTGGGCGTGTTTATGTCCTATTTGGAGGATTTTCAAGAGGAAGGAATTACCCTCAAAATATTTGCACTATCACCGAGAGTATTTGAAGTTTTCAAAATTTTGGGGTTAGATCAATTGATTGACATTTACGAATCCAAGGAAGCTGCACTAGAGGCTTAAAATGAAATATCAGTTAAAAATATATTGTAAAACCACTGCATTAGCAGATCTCAGGAGCTTCCTTCAAACCACCTTGAGTGAACTGAAATTATCTGACAAAGATCGGCATCAGCTAACTTTGGCAGTGGAAGAGGTATGTGCTAACCTGATCATCCACTCCCATCAATGCAATGGCTATGACCAAATTAAGTTAGAAGTAAAAGAATCACCCGATAAATTAATTTTTGAAATCACGGATAAAGGAAAAGCTTTTAACCTATTGGATTATGAAGTACCTGATCTGAAAAAGGTGATCAGCGAAAAAAGAAAAGGCGGATTAGGCATCATTTTGGTAAAGACCATTATGGACGAAATTGAGTTTGAGTCCAATAGAGGCAAAAACACCTGCCGATTAATCAAGTGGTTTTGATGCTAATTCTTGTTAAATCACTTAGATAGCAGTCATTTCCCTTTATTATCTGATAAATTTGTAAAATTGCACTGAATTTAAGGTACCCTTACATGAATCACCGATCAATTTCGGCAACTATTTTCTCTCTTTTTATCGTATTGGCAAGTGTAGCCCCCGTTTTTGCATACATGCAAGGCGGTAGTAGCCAAGATGATAATCTATTGACTATTGGTGGCAAAGCGATAGAGAAAGAGGAATTAATCTACCTGCTATCCAAAGGTCAAGGCTCCACTCCAACCTCTGCAGGGATGTCTAGGGAAGAGTTTGAAGATAATCTGGACTTATTTATCAACTATAAGTTGAAAGTGATAGAAGCAGAAGAACTAGGTCTGGATAAAACAGAAGAATTCAATAGAGAATTTGCCTCTTTCAAGGAAAACTTAAAAGCTCCTTACCTCATCAAAAACTCTTTGGAAGAAGGAGAGCTTCGTAAAGCCTATTCCAGAATGCAGGAAGTGGTTAGAGCAAGCCACATCCTATTTCAATTTCCGCCCAATGCAAGTAAGGACGATAGTTTGATTGTATTGAGAATGGCCTTAAAAATCCGGGATGAAATCAATGCCGGAGCAGATATCAATGAATTAGCGGTTGAGCATTCAGATGACCCTTCTGCAAAAGTCAACAAGGGAGACTTAGGTTATTTCACGGCATTACAAATGGTACAACCCTTTGAAGATGCTGCATTTTCCTTACAACCTGGACAGGTTTCTGATCCTGTGATGACAAATTTTGGTTACCATATCATTAAAGTCAATGATAAAAGGCCTAATCCTGGACAAGTAAGAGTATCTCATATTTTAGTAAGAATTGACGAGGATGATCCAAATAGTGAAGATTTGGCCAGAAGGAAAGTAGCTGATATCTATGCCGAGATCCAAAAGGAAAGTACTGTTTGGGAAAATATTGTAAAGAATTATTCAGAAGATCCTTCCTCCAGTCAAAACGGAGGCATGCTTCCTTGGTTTTCGGTTGGTTCTATGATCCCTGAATTTGAAATGGCCGCATTTTCATTAACTGAAATAGGAGAAGTATCTCCTCCAGTAAGAACCAAGTATGGCTACCATATTTTGCGGTTGGAAGAAAAGAAACCCATCGATTCCTTCGAAAACCTAGAAGACAATATTCGATCTAAGATTATGAGGGATTCTAGGTCCACCATGATACAATCTCAAGTAATGGCCATTCAGAAGGCACGATACAATTTCGAAGAGAATGAATCTTCTGTTGCGAACTTGGAAAATGAATTAAAGACCTTTACGAAAGTTCAAATTCCTGGAGCCGTTGCTGCGAAGGGATTGGACGATGAGGAGCTATTTACACTTCAAGGTACTACCTATACCATGAATGATTTGGTTTCATTTATACAGGAACAGGAATTAAGTATAAAAACGAAGACCACGGCTTTCGATGCTTGGTATGACCGATTCACCGCTTCTATTCTTAATAAAACAGAGGAGGCAGATATTCTTGCCAATAACAAAGAATATCAAATGCTATTAAATGAATACCATGATGGAATTCTTTTATTCTCATTGATGAACCAAGAAGTATGGCAAAAGGGAATTGAAGACAGCGTAGGACAAAAAGCCTTTTTCCAGGAGAATATTCAAAACTATCAATGGGATGATCGGGTAAATGCTTTCATTGTGAAAGTTTTGGATATCAATCAACTCGAAGAAGCTAGGACAAAATTAAAAGGACAGTCTTATTCTCAAGAAGTCATAGACGCTTTTGAGACTAACTACAAACAGAATAATCCTCTTGCATTTCAAACTGAAAAGGGATTGATAGAATACAAGCAACATCCTGTCCTTTCCAAAATTAACCTCTCAGAAAATTACCAAGAGATAGAAACTAATGGTCACTTACACTTGGTTCTGTTAGGGGATCAAATTCCTGCAGGTCCTAAAAAATTCAATGAAACCAGAGGTTTGGTAATTAAAGATTATCAGGAGGCGTTGGAAAAAGACCTGTTAGAACAATTAAAAAGTAAATATCCAGTAGAGATAAACCCAAAAGCTAAAGAAGAAGCTTTTATCTCTCTAAATCAATAATTGAAGCATAACTACTCAGCCGAATTTAAAAACGGATTGATCGAATACTAATGAAAATACTAAACCGAATTACGCTTACTTTATTGGCATTTTCCATGCTATCCAATTTGTCTGCACAAGAGGCTGCCAACACAGCAACCACAGGACAGGTTTTGGATAAAATTGTAGCTAAAGTTGATAATTACATCTTGCTTGAGTCAGACATTCAAAAAACCTATTTAGAGGCTTTGGCGCAGGGGCAGCAAGGAGTAACCCCTCCTACTAGATGCGAAGTCTTTGAAACATTAATGGTTAATAAATTAATGGTGGCTAAAGCTGAAATTGACTCAGTGATGGTTACGGATGCGGAAGTGATGTTGCAAACCGATCAGAGATTCAACATGGTCATGCAGCAGTTTGGTGGCAATGAAGAAACCTTGGCAGAAGTGTATGGAAAAACTGCTGATCAATTAAAATCTGAAATTGAAGAGGTTATTAAGGAGCAACTGATCGTTCAGAGGATGAGAGGTAAAATCACAGAGGGTATCAGTGTGTCTCCAGCAGAGGTACGTGAGTTTTTCAAAAGCATTCCTACTGACTCCCTACCTTTCTTTTCCGCCGAAGTGACAGTAGGTCAAATAGTCAAAAAACCTGAGGTGAACCCTCAAATCAAAGAAGATATATTTACTAAGCTTCGCCAGTTCAAACAAGATATATTGGATGGAAAGGCTGATTTTGCTGATTTGGCTAGAGCCTATTCTGAGGATCCTGGTTCTGCAGCACAAGGTGGAGATTTAGGATTTTTCAGAAGTGGTGAGCTTGCACCTGAATTTGAGGCTACAGCCATGTCATTGAAGCTTGGTGAAATTTCCGATCCAGTAGAAACTGATTTTGGAATTCACCTTATTCAATTACTTGAAAAAAGAACTGACTCTTACAATACCAGACATATTTTGATGATTCCCAAAGCTTCAGAAGAAGATTTGTTGAAAGCAGAGAAATATTTGGACAGCTTGAAAACAGAGATTCAAGAAGGTAAAATTGAGTTTGCGAAAGCTGCAAAGGAATATTCCGATGACAGAAATACTTCTGATAATGGTGGATACTTTGTAGATCCGGCAAATAATTCAAAAAGGCTAACCCTTAGAACATTAGAAGATCCCGTACTTTACTTCACATTAGACAGTATGGAAGTAGGGACTGTTACCCAACCCATCCGATTTGAAGATCCAAGAGAGGGTACTAAAGTGAGGATACTATTTTATGAGTCAAAATACCCAGCTCATAGAGCAAATTTGGAAGATGACTATGAAAAAATGAAGGCTGCCACTTTAAGAAAAAAAGAAGATGATCTTTTGTCAAAGTGGTTTGTTACAGCCAAGGAGGATGTATTTATAGATATTGATCCGACCTACGATCGATGTAAAGCTCTTGAAGAGAGGAGATAAATTTAAAATCCCGGAAGAATTAACTTCCGGGATTTTTTATTTTTTCCCAAACAAGGCTTTCAACGCCAACCCAAATTGTTTGAATCCTTCTCTAAAAAAACCTTTTGACTCTTTAAACTTTGGCTCAAAGGCCTCTTTTTGTTCTTTAAATTCTTTCTCAATCAGATCTTTTCCTTTTTTGAGTTCAGCTTCAAGACTTGTTTTATTTTCTTTTAGGTCCTTTATTTTCTGTTCAATTTCATCTTTGACTTCGGCACCGGCATCAGCCCCTTTTTTTACGAGCTCTTCTATCTTTTCTCCAATTTCTTGAAGAACATTCTCGATATCCTGAGTACTTGATTTCTTATTTTCCATAATAGGCTGGTTTAAACAATTGATGCTTATCAAGTTAAACAATTTTCTTAAAGAATCTGGAAATTGGAATTTTCAAAAGTCAAAGCCACAGTCAAACAGCCTCTTTTAATTACTCCTCCACGGACTCTCCAGCTTGAGTTTGCTTCTCATATAGTTCTGCATATACTCCCTTTTCAGCCATCAAAGTATCGTGGTTTCCTTGTTCCACGATTTTTCCATCATCCAAAACAATAATATGATTGGCGAGCTTGGCGGAAGATACTCTATGAGAAATAATCACCGAAGTCCGATCTTTCATGATCTTTTTCAAAGCATTTAAAATCACATTTTCTGTCTTCGTATCCACAGCAGACAAGCAGTCATCCAAAATCAAAATTTTAGGTTCTTTCGCAATGGCCCTTGCAATAGATACCCTTTGCTTTTGACCACCTGAGAGGGTAATACCCCGCTCTCCAAGCATCGTTTCAAAGCCTTTGGGAAAGTCTATGATGTTTTGATAAACATCTGCATCCATTGCTGCTTTTTCGATTTTTTCTTGATCTGGATAGTCTAACCCAAACGCAATATTATTTCCTATGGAATCAGAAAATAAGAATACATCCTGAGGAACGTACCCTATTTGCTTTCTCAAACTCGAAAGATTGTATCGCTCTATGGTCTCCCCATCAATTTTGATGGTACCAGAACTTGGGTCATACATCCTCATAAGCAAATTAGCAATGGTGGATTTGCCAGATCCGGTGGTGCCTATGATTCCTAAAGTTTGTCCTGCCTTAATTTCAAAACTTACTTGATCTAAGGCTCTAATTCCAGAATCAGGGTAAACAAAGCTCAAATTCTCCACGTGAATTTCACCGGAAATTTCCCTTTCAATATTATCGGTACTTAGTATATCATTCTTCTGATCCAAAAACTCATTGATTCTTGTTTGAGAGGCAGCTGCTCTTTGGACGATACTAGTCACCCATCCCAAAGAAGTCACAGGCCAGGTAAGCATGTTGACATATAGAATGAATTCAGCAATGACTCCATAACCAATTTGCCCTCCAATTACTTGCATTCCTCCAACATAGACTGTAATAATCGTAGAAATTCCCACCAAAGCCATGATAATAGGAAAGAACAATGCATTGACTTTCGTCAAACGTATTGATTTCACTTTATAATCTTCGCTTGCTTTAGCGAAATCTCTTGCAGTATCTTCTTCCCTAACAAAAGCCTTAATTACACGAATACCAGAAAATGCCTCCTGTACAAACGTACTCAGGCCCGAAAGACTCCTTTGGATTTTTTCAGATCGTTCGTTGATCAAATTATTTACGAAGTAGATACTGAGGGATAATACAGGTAAAGGCAGCAAGGAGTAAAAAGTCAATTCGGGGTTTACCGATATCATGTACGATATTACTAAAGGAAACAAAATCAGAAGATTCAGTCCATACATAATCGCTGGACCCAAATACATTCTCACCCGGCTTACATCTTCTGTAATTCTCGCCATCAAATCCCCAGTACTATTTTTCCTATAAAAACTTAAAGGGAGTGCCTGATAATGCTCAAATATTTCATTCTTCATGTCATATTCAATTCTTCGTGACATGATGATGATAGTTTGACGTATCAAAAAGAGGAAAAAACCTCTTAATAAAGCCATTACCAAAATCAAAACCCCAAAAATAAAGACAAATTGAAGAAAAATATTTCGTGCTTCTTCCCCCATTCCACCGAGCTCCAAAGGCTTTAAAATTGAAAAACTCTCAACCACATAATCTATGGCAAGTCTCACCAATTGAGCAGGGATAATTACGAAAACATTCGATATTACCGTAAATACTATCCCCAAAAGCAATAGCCCCTTATACTTGTATAAGTACTTATTAAGTCTCCAAAGTGGTTTCACCAAATAAAAATTTTAAAATCGAGAAATATGTTTGCAGAAACTAGATATATTAATGCTTTGAAGGCCAATAAAAGTATTTAATTTTGTATCGGCCTTTTTAACCAGGTTCAGTCCCAAATATAACACATTCTAAAAAGCTAAGTTCACATGTTAGAGATTAAAGCTACCGAAACTGTGCGAGAAGGATCCATCTTTGGACAAATCAGCACCATGGATCACGAGCAAGTCGTGATTTGTCAAGACCAACCTACCGGTTTAAAAGCGATTATCGGTATCCACAATACAGTTTTGGGACCTGCGCTAGGAGGAACAAGAATGTGGCCATATGTTTCTGAGGAAGAAGCAATCACAGATGTTTTGAGATTGTCTCGAGGAATGACCTTTAAAAATTCATTGGCTGGATTGAACCTAGGGGGTGGCAAAGCAGTGATTTTAGGAGATCCACGTTTGAAGAGTGAAGCCTTCTTAAGGAGATTTGGAAGATTTATTGAAAGCCTAGGTGGCAGATATGTTACTGCAGAGGATGTCAACATGAACACCTCTGATATGGAATATATCAGAATGGAAACAAGACATGTTGCCGGATTACCTGAAATCAAAGGAGGGTCTGGAGATCCTTCTCCCGTTACTGCTTATGGCACCTACATGGGAATGAAAGCAGCCGCAAAAAAAGCTTTCGGATCTGACTCTTTAAATGGAAAAAAGATCGTTGTACAAGGCGTAGGTCAAGTAGGCAAATACCTTATTGAGTATTTGGTAAAAGAAGGCGCTGAAGTAATGATTACTGACATCTTCGAAGAAAAGCTAAAACAAGTCTCCAAAAACACTGGAGCTTCTGTGGTAGATCCTAATGTGATCTATGATTTAGATATGGATATTTATGCGCCTTGTGCTTTAGGAGCCACAATCAATGACGATACCATTGACCGATTGAAATGCGGGGTGATTGCAGGTGCTGCGAATAATCAGTTAAAGGACGAAGCAAAACATGGAAAGATCCTATTGGAAAAAGGAATTGTTTATGCTCCGGATTTCTTGATTAACGCAGGAGGTGTCATCAATGTGGGTGCAGAATACCTTGGAGGTTATATCAAAGAGATTGTTTATCAACAAACTGAAAAAATCTACGACACCTGTTTTGGTATTTTGGAGAAGTCTTCCAAAGAAAATATTCCAGCACAACAAGCTGCAATTGAAACTGCAAAAGCAAGAATTACTGCAATGGGCAATGTGAAGTTGCCTTTCTAAAGATAAAACTCAATTATTTGAAACCACCGAAAAGGGATTTTCGGTGGTTTTTTTGTCTACATCCCCATGGGTATACCCCATGCAAATTCCCTATATTTGCAACTCCATTTCGAAGATATGCTAAACAGAAGAATACTAAGAGTCAAAGCATTCCAAAACTTATATGCTTACGAGCAGTGTAAAGGCTCCAACCTTAACCTGGCTAAAGATTTCATAAAAGAGTCTTTTTTACCGGACCTCAATAGCATGGAAGTGCAGGATAAGGCCGCTTTGAATAAAGAAGCTGAACTTGCTATCAAACTATTTGATGAGAATTTAGAAAGTACGGAATCTCTTAAGTCTAGTGATGCCAGTCAAAAGGTCAAGCAAGTAGTGCTAGATGCTTTAAAACAATTTAAAGTCGCTAATCAAAAAGACAGAGAGTTCCTTTTAAAAAACATGGTAGTCTCCGCGGAGCGGATTCCTCAGCTATATCTACTAGCTATTGAAATTCTTCAGGCATTTGCAGCACATGTGGCCAAAGAATTTGATAAAAAGAGAAGATTTAATGGGGATGATCCTGCAGGATTTGCCAATGAACTAAACCTTGCCAATAACCAGGTGCTGAAACATATCAGAGAATCTGATGCGTACAATGCTGCGGTGGCTAGAAACAATGCAAATTTGGATGATTTGGAGCTGGAAATCAGCGAATGGTTTAGAGATTACGTCAAACCGTCTGAGGAATATCAAGCGTATCTTAAGATTTCAAACCCTACCTTAGAGCAAGATTTTGAGATTGCAGATGAACTCTTGAAGAAAATCATCTTCAAAAACGAAGTAATGCTAAATTATTTCGCGGAAAAGGATTTGAACTGGACCGAAAACAAATCTGTTGTAAGGAGTCTGGCTTCTAAAGTGTTAAAGAATTCTTCTCTTTTGAATGAAACGGAAAGCAATCAACTTCCTGAGATTGCCATGAACTGGGAGGAGGATAAGGAGTTTTTTCAAAATATCTTTAACTTCACTATCGAGAATGATGCGGAAAGTAAAGCATTGATTTCTCAGAAGACTAAGAACTGGGATATTGAAAGACTGGCTTTTACAGATAAAATTATCATCTCAATGGCCTTGGCAGAAATGAAAAATTTCCCAAGTATTCCTGTAAAAGTGAGTATCAACGAATATATTGACATTTCAAAAACCTACAGTACTCCAAAAAGCAAGCAATTTGTCAATGGATTACTAGATGTGATGTCAAAAGAACTAACCGAAAGTGGTGAAATCCGTAAGAGTGGAAGAGGGCTTTTGGACAATAAATAAAAAATTATGAGCAACAACAGTAACAACTCATTTCTAGCATTTCTTGTAGGCGCCGGCGTTGGTGCAGCATTGGGAATACTTTTTGCCCCCGATGCGGGAGAAAATACTCGGGATCGCCTGACTTTTAAACTTTCAAAATACAAGAAAGAATTAGAAGATCTGATCAGCGAATTAGTGGAAGGAAAAGAAACACACTTCAATGAAGCAAAGACTGAAGGCAAGCGTGTGATTTCTGAAGCCAAGGACAAAGCTGAAAATTTGCTAAATGATGTGAATAAACTAATCGATCAAATAAACCAAGGAGACAACTAATATGAAAATCAACATGTTGAGCGCTGCTGCTCTATCCCTTTGCCTAGCATTGGGGACAGCTTGTAGCCAAAAAAGTGACCAAGATGCTAAAATCAAGGCTCTTGAAGATAAAATAGCTGCTCTTGAAACGAGCAATACGTCAGTCACACCTGTTAATGCTCAGGCATCACAGGCTGCTGATCCAAGCACTTTGGGTCAATTCCAATTTGCTGAAATGGAATATGAATTTGGGGATATCAATGAAGGTCAAATCATTGAGCATCAATTCAATTTCACCAATACTGGAGAAGCTCCATTAGTGATTTCTAACATCACAGCATCTTGCGGATGTACTACTCCTGATTGGACCAAAACTCCAATTAAGCCAGGAGAAGAAGGCTATGTAAAAGTAGTATTCAATTCCACTTCAAAGCGTGGAGCACAAGCTCCTACAGTTAGTATTCAAGCAAACACTAACCCTACTGTTACTCGATTGAGAATGAAAGGTACAGTTACCCCTAAAGCTGCTGGCGCAACAGCTCCAGTAGGACCAGTTAAACGATAAGCATGATTACTACAGTATTAGCACAGGCTGCCGCAGGTGGCGGCGGCATTATGGGACAAGTTTTCCTATTTGGAGGTATAATCTTGATCATGTATTTCTTCATGATCAGACCTCAACAGAAAAAACAAAAGGAAAGCAAAAAGTTTATTGAAGAAATTAAAAAAGGAGATACAGTGGTTACCATTGGAGGTCTTCACGGTAAAGTAAGTGCTGTGGAGTCTGAAACTGTGGTCCTTGAATTAGACAGAGGTTTGAAAGTAACAGTTGAAAAATCAGCTATTTCTTTAGACTTCTCTAAGAAACCGACAACAAGTAAATAAATTGAATTTTGCCGGAAACTAAAAAATCCTCAAAAGGGATTTCTCCTAAAAAACTCTCTGATCTGAAAGTGGTAGTCCTCTGCATTGCAGCAGCTACCACTTTTTGGATTTTAAACGCCCTGAATAAGGACGATTACAATACTATTGTAGATTTTCCAATTGAGATTGTTTACAATGACGAGGCCTATATGCCTGTCAAAAAATTACCTGCTAGTATCCAAATTGAAATCAATGGAAATGGCTGGGACTTATTGAGAAAATATTTTAATATCAATGAAAGTCCTTTTCAAATAGATCTAGAAAACCCAGCCTCCAAAAATTACATACTGACTTCCGATCTTAAAAGATCACTTGGGGAATTTATTAGCCCAACACAACTTATTTCTGTGCTGGAAGATTCTATTAAATACCAAATCGATGAAATCCAGACTGTTAAACTCAAACCTGTTTTGGATTCGGCCAGCTTTTCACTTGCCAATAATTATAGAAATACTGGCGATGTCAATTTTACACCGGAATCTATCAGCATTCAGGGCCCCAGCTCAGTCTTAAAAAGCTTTGAAGGGAGATTTCCTGTTCAAATGAATCAAAATAGGATCGCTCAAAGCATCAATAAAGACGTAGAATTAAGGATCCCAAAAAATTTGGAAAATCAGGTTAGCCTGATTACTGAAAGTATCCAAGTTCAATTTGACGTAGTTTCCATTTTAGAAGGAAACAAAAGGTTAAAAGTCAAAAAAATCAACTTCCCAAGGACCGTAACGATGGAAGATGAGGAAGTCAAAATCATGATCTATTACAAGGTTGATGAGCGGAAAGCTAGTGAATTGAATGAAATTGAGTTTGACGCGATTCTTAACTATTCGCAGAGAAATAAAGAAGATAGTACCATTACGGTGAAAGTAGAGCCAATGCCTTCTTATCTGGAAGAAGTAAGAGTTGAACCTGCTACCATTAAACTCAAATATGAGCAATAAACCTCCACTTCTTATTGGCTTGACAGGTGGAATAGGCTCAGGAAAGTCCACTGTTGCAAGAATTTTTCAAATCTTGGGAATCCCCACCTACTTTGCAGACGATCGCGCTAAATGGCTCATGGCCAATGAACCCGATTTAATCCAAGGAATTCAATCTACATTTGGAGAAGAAGCCTACTTAGAAGACGGATCGGTCAATAGAGTATTTTTAGCAAAAGAAGTTTTCTCTGATCCAGAAAAGGTAAAAAAAATAAATGCCTTAGTTCATCCAGCTGTTTCCAAAGATTTTGCATCCTGGGCCTCTAAACAGAAAAGTCCATATGTTTTAAAGGAAGCGGCTTTGATTTTTGAAACTGGAAGCTTCAAAGATTTGGATTATGTAATCAATGTCAGTTCCCCTTTAAAAGTGCGAGTTGCCCGTGTTTTGATGCGGGATACACATCGATCAGAGGAACAGGTTAACCAGATCATTGATCAACAAATACCCGATGAGACAAAAAATGAAATGGCTGATTTCATCATCAAAAATGTAGATAATAAGCTTTTGATCCCTCAAGTCTTAAAGATCCATGAATTACTAAAGTCTAATTTTTAGCAGTATTTCCTAATTGGTATAAATATTTATTACTTGAGTCCTCAACTGTTGATTTAACATGAAAGGCTATAATCCTAAAGATTGGTTTCGCTTATTATTTTTAATACAAAAGTATGATACCTTAGCAAGACTAGCGCCTTTGATGTTGATCATTTTAGGCTATTCTTTATTTGTCGCCTGGCTTGAAATAGATTACCTGGGAATTGAAGAAGATAGCTGGCTCGCGCATTTGACAACCATGCATAGCCTGTTGAGTTTTGTGCTATCAATCCTAATGGTTTTTAGAACAAACACTGCATATGACCGCTGGTGGGAAGGAAGGAAGCTTTGGGGAGCTTTGGTCAATTGCAGTAGGAATTTTGCTTTGAAATTGGCCGCTATTCTTGACACAAATGATTCAGATTCAAGAAGATTTTTCAGAAAATGTATTCCCATTTATGCTTTTTCTTTAAGGGAACACCTACAATCCCATATTACTTTATATATGTTGGACAACGAGGAACCTGAAGAATTGAAGCCAATCATCGATTTAGAAAAGCATGTCCCCAATCAGATCGCAAAATTCATGTTCTCTAGAGTTAATGAATTATATAAGAAAGGGGAAATTACCGGAGATCAGTTAATTGTATTAAATAACGAAATCACCGCATTCACCGATATATGCGGGGCATGTGAACGAATAAAAAACACACCCATTCCTTATTCTTATAGCTCTTTTATCAAGAAATTCATCCTGTTTTTCGTCCTTACCTTACCATTTGCCTTGGTTTTTAATTTGGGGTATTACGCAGCTCCTATCGTCACTTTCGTCTTTTACGTAATGGCAAGCCTAGAAATGGTCGCTGAGGAAATAGAAGAACCTTTTGGTACAGATACCAATGATCTCCCTATGGGAAAGCTATCTGAAAATATCCAAAAGCATGTAGAAGAAATCATTTAATTAAATCTCCCTTTCTGACCAGCTTTTATTTACAATTTTCCAATTCCCATCGATTTTCATCAAGGTCAAAAAATCATAATAATAAACCCCAGGCCAATACAGTTCTGTTTCTACGGAGGCAGCATTCCCTTGTACTCTAATAGATACAATTTCATTCTTATAGTCGATTGAATTTCTGGGCTCACCCTTAGAGGTACCCTCCGCCCAACTCTCAAATGAGGTAATTGTGAAATGTTCTCCTCTATATCCAATCAATCTTGCTTCCGGAATAAATGCTGCTTCTAATTTGGATTTATCTCTTTCCATCATTCCTCCAAAATACAATTGAACTGTATTGACGATCAGATCACGATCATTGGCGCTCTGGCAAGCTGCCTCAAAATTCAAAAAAGTAAAAAGAAGTAAGGTGCATACAAATACTTTCATAAGGCATAGAAAATTGAAGGGACAGGATATTTTTCTATTTTCACTACATAAATCATTCCGATGCTTTTAAATTTGAAAAATGAACTTTTGAAAGATTCCCCTAGAAGTTAATCAGGTAAGTTTTCTACCTACTATTCCATGTCACAAAACTTTAAACTTCGTACCGTCAATGTCACCCGCTATATCCTCCCTTTGAGGGAAGGCGGCTCTTTGCCAGCTTTAGCAGATGCAGACGATGGGTTTAAATATGTTCTCAAATTTAGAGGGTCAGGTCAACGGGAAAAGGCTTTAATTTCTGAATTTCTGGGAGGAGAAATTGCAAGATCACTTAGTTTAAAAGTTCCGGAATTGGTTTTTGCCAATTTGGATCCGGCATTTGGAAGATCTGAAGGGGATGAGGAAATCCAAGATTTGCTTAAGGGTAGCCAAGGTTTAAATTTGGCATTACATTTTTTGTCAGGAGCCATCAATTATGACCCCTTGGCCATGCAAATTGATCCCTTATTAGCCTCAAAAATCGTTTGGTTAGATCTATTGATCACCAATGTGGACCGAACCTTTAGAAATACCAATATGCTCATGTGGAACCGAGAACTTTGGTTGATCGACCATGGAGCTGCTTTTTTGTTCCAACACTCCTGGACCAATTGGGAGAAAAATGCGAAAGGCCCATTTCCTATCATAAAAAATCATGTGTTATTACCTCAAGCTAGCCTATTGGAAGAAGCAAACGAGGTACTCAAACCAAAACTGAACAAGGAATTATTTGAAGAATTAGTTTCGGCACTTCCGGATGAATGGTTACTGGCTGGTGGTGATTCTGAAGATGTAACAGAAATTCGAAAAGTATATTCAGAATTTTTAAGTCTAAGACTTACCTATGCTGATCAATTTACAAAAGAAGCCCAAGATGCAAGGACAACACTTATATGAGTATGCCATCATCCGGGTGGTTCCTCGGGTGGAGCGTGAAGAGTTCATTAATGTGGGTGTGATTCTTTGCGACTGGAAAAGTGGTTTTATCGGATCAAAAGTATTCTTGAATAAGGAAAAACTCTTAGCATTAGACCCTAATGCGGATCTAGAAATGATTGAGAACAACTTGTCCTCCTTTGACAAAATTTGTCAAGGCAGCTCAAAAGGAGGTCCTATTGCAGAAATGGATTTGGCATCTAGATTTAGATGGTTGACAGCAGTTAGAAGTTCAGTGATTCAAACATCCAGACCGCATACTGGCTTTAGCACAAATCTTCCTAAAACATTAGAGAGTCTTTTCGAAGAGCAAGTAGGCTAAGTCAATGAATATTAATTCAAATCAATTGGCTTACTAATTGTAGATCCTGCATAGTCATCATCAGGAAGAGAAAAGTTAAAGTTTTTAGATTTGCCATCGACTTTCAAATTCAACTTAACTGTCCCTTTAAGCAATTGTGTTGGATCTGATAAATTAACATTCCACTTTCCCTCGCTATATTCTTGAAGCATTACCAAACAAGGCTTATCAACCGTCAATTTATTTTCACCCCACTCGAAAGTTCCTTCTTCATAGAATACCACTCCTAGCAAGTTTAACCCCTTATCACTTACAGCTTGTATTTTTTCATCATTTCTTTCCACATCGATTCCAGTTAAGTCAACCTCTTTTAATGCAGAAGTAGACTCAATTCCAGGCATTAAAATATAGCTGTATTTTTCATTTTTAGGATTTTTACCATGATTGATATAAAGCTTGAATACTTCTTCATTAATGGTCTTTTTAGAGGAATTGCCATTTATGTCAGCCCAAGCCCCAGGTTGGTTTTGAGCAGAAAGTTCAATATCCTGCGAATTGGGGAAAAAGTAGCCGATTTGATCATGATAAATCCAAATCGGACCTTTATCAATCTTGGTTGAATTTGAATTCATTACCTGCATTTCATTTTCATTTCCTATCGAGACATCACCCCTTAGTCTTGACTGATTGACAGTGGTATTGATGGTTTCCACCCGATCTGCTGTAATGCCGGCACCTAAACAAATCACTTTATCTCCAAAGAAAAACCATGCCTTATTGGCCCTGGTATTATATGCATTCATTTGATATACAGAAACACCATTCAACCCATCACTCACCCCACCAACAAAATCTACATTTCCTCTTTCAGCTACCCAGTTTGTCCTTTTTTTGAGAGGATTTATTTCAGGAGTGGTACTACCCGGTATCTTATTCCATTCCCAATTTGGAAAAATATTGAAATATTCATCTCCCTTCACAGCAATATACATCGCTCCTTCTGTCAGGAACTGCCCAGTCAAGTTTTCTCCATTCCCAGATTCCGTTCTTACCGTTCTTGTTGAAGAACTATTTAAAGAAACTAAGAATTCAGGCCTCTGATGAATGGTATAATCTGACCGCCAATAATGGATATTTCTAGGCTCAATCTTATAGGAAACAGGCTTTTTACCATCAATTCGATCTATCGCATCCTGATATTCTTGTTGATGATCCTCAATATCTATGGCTTTTAATTGCTTTACCAATCCAGAGTTAGTTCTAGTAGCATTCACTCTGGCGATGCCTCTTCCAATGACACTATAATCTATGTATTTACCCCTCATAGATCTTAAATACCCATTTCGAACAAATTCAGAAATCAAGGCTATTTGCTCTGGTTTGAAAGAAAAACTGGTGCCCACGATATAAACTGCAACATTCCTAATTCCTAATAAATATTCTCTTCCATAACCATGCATATATAATTCGGGACCATGGGCATGAAAGGATAAGTCTCTTTGGATTCCATCTCCTTTGGTTATTCGAACGGATTCAGAAACCACTGAAACAGCTTTGTTTAAAAGGTCAGAATTTTCAGTTAACACTGCCTGCATAATCATATGTTGGGCAATATCCGTCAGATTCGAGCCATCCTTTCCTGGAGATTTAGTGATGGAAACTGTTTTATTCATCCATTCAATCATCTTGTTCTCCAGATCTTTTGGAACCTGTTTTTCTCCATATTTCATGGTGATTAGCATGCCGCCAATTTCCTTCGGAACGCTAATACTTAACCACCACCAATTATCTGAAATAGGTTCTTGCTTTAAGCTTGTCCAATAGTTCATTCCCCTGATAATTCCATCATACAGTTTATCGTCTTGGTAAAAGTCACTAGAAGCCCTCGTGTAGGCTTTTGTCATTTTTCCAAGGCGCTTAATATGTTTATCTGGCTCCCATTTGGTCATGGATTTATCAGCATAATTCAAATCTTTGAAGCTACCATTAGGCTGAATCAATGTGAATAGAATCGAAATGTCTTTATCCATTTCATCAGTAGCTGGACTACTCTGATAGTTCTCAAACACTCTTTCTTGAATGATTTCAAAATCAGATTTTTGAAAACCAAAACTTGAGTTAATATTACAGAACAAAAAAAATAATACTACAAACCAACCCTTTAATATCATAATTGAAACCCCTCCTATTTATTACTGAATTTGAACATAAAATGAATAATTGTCTAAGTATTAAACTAATTAATAATATTTAAACACAAATCATATCCATGCAATTTTCTGTGGATGAAGTGGATTCCTCGTTATATTCATCCAGATTAAACCTTTAACTCCTTTTTGGAATGGCTCTATCAAAAAAACTACTTCTCACCCCTTTCATTCTCTTCCTTTTCATTAATTCTTTACTTGCTTCCGTTGACACGGTAGCTACCTTTAGTAAGGCAATGAACAAGGAAATTAAAGCCTTGGTTATCACTCCCAATTCCTACTCTTCCGACAAATCCTATCCTGTAGTTTATCTTTTACATGGATATTCTGGAAACTATAAGTCTTGGCTAGAGGGGGCACCCCAAATTGAAGAATTGGCTGAGCAGTACCAATTAATCATAGTGACTCCTGATGGCAATTTTGATAGTTGGTATTGGGACAGTCCTGAGGATGCCACCTCCAAGTACGAAACGTATATCACCCAAGAATTAATCCCTTATGTGGATACTCATTATAGAACTATTTCTTCTAAAGAAGGTAGAGCAATCTCAGGTTTAAGCATGGGTGGACATGGAGCCCTTTATTTAGGCATTCGCCATCAGGATATTTTTGGTACGGCGGGAAGTCAGAGCGGAGGAGTAGACATTGGTCCTTTTCCGGAAAACTGGAACATGAAAAAATATTTAGGCGAAAAATCAGCATTTCCAGAGAGATGGAGAGCATACTCCGTGATGGGACAATTGCATTTATTAAGTAGAGATAATTTGCCTCTAGTCATTCATTGCGGAACCGGGGACTTCTTTTATCAGGTAAATCTCAAACTACATGAGGAACTCACCTATTTAAATATACCCCATACTTTTACTTCCAACCCAGGAGCACATAACTGGGATTATTGGAAAGAGTCTGTGCAATACCAGTTGTTATATTTTCATAACTTCTTTCAAAGTGAAGATTAAGCGTTCTTCCAAAAAGAGTTTTAAAAAATAAATTGGGAGTGTTAGAGAATCAAACCACCCTAGATTCAGAATACAAATCATAGGCCGCTACCAATAATTGCCTTCCGGGAGTGTTGGTATAGCGATCGTAACGGTAAATTTCATCTCTTTCTGATGTATAAACTGGTTGATACTCTCCTTCGATATCATCCCAAAGGATCAAGAGAAAATTGGAAGGGATGATACTATTTCGACCAGCCTGCAGCCAGTTTTCAAAAGTTTGTTCATCTAAGGGTTTGGGAAAGCTGGCTCCTTCAAACATTGGAATGTGGTTATCTTAAATTCAAATGAGTCTAGAATCAAATAAAAATCTCTATCGAAAGACTTCATCAATTCCAAAGCTTTTGAGAAAGCAAAATAAGAATGAATTTTCTGAAGCACCCAGTAAACACGGCATAAAAAAAGGAACTCCTATCAGGAGTTCCTTTTCTATTAACAATAAACCCAAAATAATTTTTTATCTATCAATAGAACCAAGTACTTTTTTCATGAACGCATTTCCAGCATCTTTTTCAGACATCCCTTCAGCTACCATTTCATGAACTTCCAAAGCACCACATAGATTCGAGATCAACTCTCCAATTACATCGATTTCTGGATCTTTCAATGAAGGCGCTTCTGTCATGTTTTCCAAGACTTGCAAAGCAGTCTCAATTTGCTCAGGAGTACAAGTCCTTTGAATGGTCTTAATTACTGGCAACTTCATTGATCAATACTTTTAATTGGTCCTCTTTATTTGTTTGAATTTGATTTACCAACTGACCTCCCTTGAAAGAAGCAAAAGTTGGCAAATTGTTTACTTGAGCCAATTTCCTAGAGTTAGGGAATTTCTCAGCATCCACAATTACAAAAACTTTATCTGCATTTTCTCCAGCTAGTCTTCTAAACTTTGGCTTCATAATACGGCAGTTACCGCACCAGCCAGCAGAATATTGTACAATCACTTGATCATTGCTGTCAACCAGCTCCTGCAAAGTATCTTCAGTTAGTTCAATCATGATTAATTATTTGATAAGTAGTTAGCAACACCTTCGTTGGTTGCCTGCATTGCTTCTTTTCCTTCTTCCCAGTTAGCAGGACAAACCTCACCAAATTTCTCAACGTGAATCTGAGCGTCCAATAATCTCAAGTATTCATCGATGTTTCTTCCTAGTGGAAGGTCATTGATAGACTCATGACGAACCACACCTTCTTTGTCAATCAAGAAAGTCCCTCTGTAAGCAACAGGAGCACCTGCGAAAGACCAAAGACGAGTTTCAGCATCAAAAGAATATTCACCTGCCAATACACCATAGTTCAAAGAGATGGTTTTTGCAGCATCTGCCAAAATGGGGTAAGTAACACCCTCGATACCACCTTCAGCTTTTGCTGTCATTAACCATGCAAGGTGAGTTTCTTCAGTGTCAGTAGAGCAACCGATAACTACGGTATCTCTTTTTTCAAATTCAGCCAATTTAGACTGGAAAGCATGAAGCTCAGTTGGGCAAACAAAAGTGAAATCTTTAGGATAGAAGAATAAGATTACGTTCTTCTTACCTAGGTACTGGTCTAAGCTAAAGTTTTCTACAATCTCTTCTCCGTTAATAACTGCTCCTACTGAAAACGCTGGAGCCTTTTTTCCTACTAATGCCATGTAAATATTGTTTTGTTGAAAATTTGATAACACAAAGCTAGCTCAGGAATTAAAATTTTAAAAAAATCACGTTTTTGTTGAAACGTCAAAAATCTCACCTCCCCCAATTTTTATTTTGCCTTTCAATAAATTCGAAGAATAAAGACTCATTTTTTATGATCAACTATCAATTAAAAAATACCCGCTACCGATTGCGAACAAAATCGAAAAATTCTGATTGAATTATCCTATTAGTAATAGCTTTTTCCTATCACAAAAAAAAAGCCCTGAATACCAGGGCTTTCACTATTTTTAGATTTTATCAAATCCTAAGTAAGGGTGTAAAACCTTAGGCATTTTAATGCCATCAGGCGTTTGATTGTTTTCCAAGATAGAAGCAACTATCCTCGGTAATGCCAACGCGCTTCCATTTAAAGAATGGGCCAACTGAGTCTTTTTATCATCTCCTTTAAACCTAAGCTTCAATCTATTGGATTGATAAGTCTCGAAATTGGAAACAGAACTTACCTCCAACCATCTTTCCTGTGCAGCGGAATAAACTTCCATATCATAAGTCAAAGCAGACGTAAAGCCCATATCTCCCCCACATAATCTCAATACTCTATAAGGAAGCTCCAGTTTTTGCAATAATCCTTGTACATACAAACTCATACTTTCCAAAGCCTCATAAGACTTCTCTGGATGGGTAATCTGAACGATTTCTACTTTATCAAACTGATGCAATCTATTTAATCCTCGTACATGTGCTCCCCAACTTCCTGCTTCTCTTCTAAAACATGGAGTGAATCCCACATTTTTAACAGGTAAATCTTCTTCTGAAAGGATTACGTCACGGTATAGATTAGTCAATGGCACCTCTGCTGTAGGAATCAAATACAAATTATCCGCTGTCGCAAAATACATCTGACCTTCCTTATCCGGCAATTGACCTGTGCCATAGCCAGAGTCTTCGTTGACCAAAATAGGAGGTTGAACTTCCATATAACCTTGGCCCATCGCCTCATCCAAAAAGAAATTAATGAGCGCTCTTTGGAGTCTTGCTCCCTTTCCTTTATAAACAGGAAAACCAGCTCCGGTAATTTTAACTCCAAGGTCAAAATCGATGATATCATACTTTTTGATCAGCTCCCAATGCGGTTGCTTTTCATCATGCAAAACCGGAATGTCTCCATGTTCCAACACTACTTCATTGTCTTCTGCTGATTTTCCAGCAGGGACAGAATCATGAGGTACATTCGGAATGGTATACAATAGAGATTTCAATGCCTCCTCCGCTTTGGAATTTTGTTCATCCAATTCCTTGATCTCAGATTTAATCTGGGAGGTTCTTTCTTTAATCTCCTTGGCTTCAGCAGCTTTGCCTTCCTTCATCAACATCCCTATTTTCTTGGAAATAGAATTCGATTCAGACTGCAGCTGATCACGCACAGTTTGGGTTGATTTTCTCAAATCATCCAAACGGATCGCCTCAGCTAAAGCAGCTTCCGCATTTTGAAAATTTCTCTTTTTAAGTCCGGCCAATACACCGGCGTAGTTGTCTCGAATTTGATTAACTAACAGCATTTGAAAATCTTGGAAATTGAAGCCCCAAAGATAAGCATGTTATCGAACTATCACTGTTTTACTTACTGATGAGAATGGACCTTCCAGCTCTTTTCCATCAGTTCTCAACAAATTTACCTGAACTTGGTAAGTTCCCTTTGGCAAATTTGCTACTCGGACAGGAATCATTTCATCAATTTCATAATGATAATCATTGATATCGATTTTAACTTTCAGTCCATCAAGCTCCATATCTCCCCCTAATACCAAAAAATCTATAATCAATTCCTCTCCTTCTGAATATATCTGCTCCCCTCTTGGATAATTCAATGCTAAATAGGGTTCAGCCGAATAGGGAAATGGTCTAGACTCTCCCACTTGAAAATCTCTATCGACATAATTTCCGAAATTTTTTAAAGCTAATCCTTCATCATCTACTAAATAGGCTACTATCCTGTAGCTTCCTTCTGTAAGTTCCCTTTGAAAAATCGGAGAATAAAATCCAACAGGGTCTCCACCATTCAGAATATTAAAAAGTTTAAAGTCCCGATTTCCCTCCTGTTCAAATTCGTAATTCTTGATGTTGAATTCGAATGGAACTTTCCCAGGTTTGAAAATCTGATTACCTAAAGGAGTATACAGTTCCAATATTGCATCAGGATAACTGGAAGAATCCTCATATTGATAAAATGTCACTTTTGGCAATACGTCTTTTCCGTTTGGAGATACTTCTCCCGTTTCGACAACGGTTTCGTTGATTTTCTTCTTTTCCTCAGAGCAACTGACACATAAAATTGCAAATAGGACAAATGAAACCAGGATTTTATTCATATCAGGGCGAATTTGATATTAAAGATATTTAATTTTAGAGACATTTAGAGAACTAACTTAGTAACCCCGCATATTATGGAAATCCTTTTTGATGAAATTCCCAGCTTGGATTTGGCAGATTTTACATCCGGCACGGAAAAGCAAAAAGCTGAATTTGTTAAGAAATTAGGAGATGCCTACCAAAACATTGGATTTGTCGCCATCAAAAATCATGGACTTTCCCAAGAGCTTCAAGATCGTTTGTATCAATCTATCCAATCTTTTTTTGCTTTACCCGATGAAATAAAAGGCAACTATGAAAAACCTGAAATTGGCTTTCAAAGAGGTTATACTGGAAAAGGAAAAGAACATGCAAAAGGTCGCAATACCGGAGACTTAAAAGAGTTTTACCATGTAGGTCAGGAATTATCGAAAATCCCAGATTCAGATCCTTTAAAGTCAGAATACCCTGCGAACATTTGGCCTGCAGAAATTCCTGAATTCGAAAAAGATGCCAATGAGGCATTTAGCATATTAGAAAATGCGGGGAAATCCATGCTCCGGGCAATTGCCCTGAATTTGGATTTACCAGAAGACTATTTTGAGGACAAGGTAGCCTATGGCAATTCCATCCTCCGTCAAATTCATTATTTCCCAATTGAAAATCCTGATGAAGTACCTGAAGATGCTGTGCGTGCCGCAGAACACGGAGACATCAACCTCATTACATTACTCATGGGCGCAAGTGCTGATGGATTACAAGTATTGAGAAAAGACGGGAAATGGATACCGATCACTGCCCTCCCGGACCAATTAGTGGTGAACGTCGGAGACATGCTGGAAAGGCTGACCAATAAAAAATTAAAGTCTACTATCCATCGAGTAGTAAACCCACCAAAAGAAAAGATGAACACCAGCAGGTATTCCATTCCTTTCTTTATGCACCCCAGATCAGATATGGATTTAACTTGTTTGGAATCCTGTGTTTCTGAAGAAAATCCCAAGTTATTCCCAGATGCTACGGCCGGGGAATTTTTGGAGGAAAGATTGAGAGAACTAGGATTGAGAAAGTGATATGTCTGTAAAAAAGGTACGATATTACCTTTTCCTGAAAGACATTCTCACGCTTTCATTGACTGCTTTTGGAGGTCCGCAAGCTTTTTTAGCGATGCTTCTAGAGCGAATGGTCAAAGTAAGAGGATATGTGACGGAAGAAGAGCTCTGGGAGCTGAATGCCTTGTGTAATATGCTCCCGGGCCCTTCCTCCACCCAATTAATCTCTGCAATAGGTTTTCGTGTAGGAGGCCCAAACTTAGCCTATCTTGCTCTTATCGTTTGGATCACGCCTGCTACCATTCTGATGACAGGAGCAGCTATTCTTATCTCGTTTTTGCAAGAAAACACCCCTGGAGCTCTTAATTTTGCACGGTTTATTCAACCTATGGCTATTGGATTTATCATTTTTGCCGCTCAGAAAACGATCGGAAAAATGGTTCAAAGTACAGAAGCCATGGTGTTAATGCTGATGTCCGCATTTATATCCTTCTTCTATAGTTCTCCTTATATTTTTCCGATACTATTAGTGATTGGAGGAGTTAGCACCTCGATCAAATACAAGAAACAACCCAAACTAGAAAAAGATGCCCCCTTAAAAATTGAGTGGTCTAATTTCTATTTATGGGCGGGCGTATTAATACTGGCAGCAGTACTTGGAGGGATTACCAAATCAAATGCAATTGTTCTATTCGAAAACTTTTATCGAAACGGCTCTTTGATATTCGGAGGAGGCCAAGTTTTAGTACCCTATTTATACACGGAATTTGTAGATTTTAAACACTTTTTGAGTTCAGAGGAGTTTTTAACTGGATATGCAATCTCACAAGGAGTCCCCGGCCCTACTTTTAGTATTGCCTCCTATGTAGGCGCTCTTTCCATGAGAGAGGGAGGAACTTTAGGTTTTATCATAGGTGGTTTGGTTGGAGCAGGCGGCATTTTCTTACCCGGCATTTTCTTGATTTTCTTTGTGATTCGTTTTTGGGATAGGCTGAAAGTGTATAGACCTGTGAGAGCTGCCCTAGAAGGAATAAATGCTGTTTCCTGTGGAATGCTTATCGCAGCTGCCTATTTACTTTTTGAACCACTGGAAGCGAACGGAATGAACATATTTTTTATTTTGGCAACCTACTCCATGCTTCAGTTTACTAAAATTTCTTCTCCGGCTATTATTGCAGGGGGTGTTTGCCTAGGTATCGTTTACAATTTGATCATGGCCTAAAGGCTAAAAATTGTGGGTTTTCCAGTCATTATTGAACAAGTTTAGACTACCACTCGTTTTAAAATCTAAATTGATTCCCTATATTTCACTAATGCAGGCCTACGAATTCATAAATAATTTAATTCCACCACTAAAACTCAGCGATAAATCTGGGAAAGCATTGTCGTGGATGGAAGAAATCCGTACTGATATTTTGCCTGTAGTAGATCAAGGAAACTTTTTGGGATTAATACGGGAGGAGATGATTTTTGATCAAAATGATCCAGAAACCCTCATTGAAAACATTCCTTTAGACAACCTAAATTGCTGGGTTTTTTCTGACAAACACATTTACGACGTCCTCAGAGTGGGTGCAGAGCAAAACAGCAATGTAGTAGGTGTTTTAGGTAGAGATAAAGTTTATATGGGAGTGGTGACGATGGAAGATTCCATTGCCGCATTTGCAGACAGTCTTTCAATACAGTCCCAAGGAAGCGTACTGATTTTATCTCTTTATATGACGGATTACAGCCTAGCAGAGATTTCAAGAATCATAGAAACAGAAAACACCAAAGTTCTCAGTTCCTTTATCACCAGTGATCCATTAGATGATGCCAAAATTAAATTGACGCTCAAATTGGACAAGCCTGAACTGAGACATATCAAAGCAACCTTAGAACGCTTTGGCTATAAAATTTTAGACCATTATCAGGAGGAAAGCGGAATTAGCAGTGAGGAAGACCGAATCGGTAACTTGCTAAGATTTTTAGATATTTGATCCATGAAGGTAGCCTTACACGGCTTAGCTCTGAAATCTGAATATTTTCAGCATGTTCAAATCCTTTTTGAAGAGCTAAGTAAATTCAATTTCGAGATTTTTGTCACAGAGCAATTTGACAGACAATTGCGGATGCACGGCAATAAAACTCTTTCCTATTGGGTAATCGAAGGAAAACAAGATATGTCCATGATGGACTTCATGATTTCAATTGGGGGAGATGGCACCTTATTGGATGCGGTTTGTCAGGTCGGAGAGTTGGAAATCCCTATTCTAGGTCTAAATACCGGTAGGTTAGGATTCCTGGCTACTGTGGCTACCAAAGACATCTCTATTGCCATAGACCAGCTTGCCAATGAAAATTTTCAAATTGAGAACAGAAGTTTAATCTCTCTTCAATCCCATAGAAGGTTATTCAATGGGCTTAATTTTGCCTTGAATGAATTCACCATTCATAAGCGTGATACTTCTTCCATGATTACGGTCCATACCTATATTGATGGAAAGTACTTGAATAGTTACTGGGCGGACGGTTTGATCGTTTCCACTCCTACCGGATCTACAGGGTATTCATTAAGTTGCGGTGGACCTTTGATTTCTCCTGAAGCAAAAAATTTAGTAATTACCCCAGTAAGCCCTCACAACTTAAATGTAAGGCCGATCATCGTTTCAGATGACAGTGAAATTAGCTTGGAAATTGAAGGCAGAGCCGAAAAGTTTCTGATATCTTTGGACTCTAGGTCCACTTCTATCTCTTCAGAAGTCAAATTGAGTGTCAAAAAAGAAAGCTTTCAAGCGAAATTGATAAAATTACCTCATTATCATTTCTTCGATACCCTAAGACAAAAACTAAACTGGGGATTTGACATGAGAAATTAGAATTCCCAAAAGATTGGTAAATTCGAAGAAAATAAGCTTAACAATTATTAACCCGTTAAATACTAGCAGGCGTTTTTTATACGTTAGCTACTTCATAACTTGCATCGTCTTGAAAAAGGTCAATTTTCAGATTTTCAGTCGCTTACTAATTTTCTTGTTGGTTTTTACTGGCTTAAGCCTGAATTCCTACGCACAGAAATATGAAATTGGTGGTGGATTAGGGGTAGCAGCCTACTCTGGTGATATTATTCGGAAAATTGATCCTGGCCAAATTGGCCTTCAAGGAACGTTGTTTGGCAAGAGAAATTTTGACAATGTTTGGACGCTTAGAGTGGGACTCAATGTAGCCCGACTAAATGCTGCAGACAGTATAAAGCCCATAGACCAGATGGCTTTATTTAGGGATAGCAGATTCAGAGCAGGAATTGTCGAGGCATCTGCAGTAATGGAATTCAATTTCTTGGATTTTCTTAGAAATAATTCAGAGTTCCGGTTCTCTCCCTATGCTTTCTTTGGAATTGGCTATGCGCATGCCTTTGCGAAAGGAAATACTTTTGCTGGTAATGTTTCCGAGCGGTATAATGTTGGAACCATCGTAATCCCATTTGGAGGTGGTGTGAAATATAGAATTAACGACAGATGGACGTTGGCTGGGGAATTAGGCTTTAGACCTACTTTTACAGACTACTTGGATAAAATAGATAGTTCAGACCCGGAAATCGCCAGATTTCCTGACCCAACAAATCCTGATGTTCCATTCGGGATTAATTTTGGAAACCCCTATAATAAAGATTGGTACTATTTCTTAGGGCTTACAATCAGCTATACTTTCGCCAGTACCAAGTGCTATGCTTATTAATTAATTGACCCTTAGGGTAAATTATTGGAAAAGAAATAGCATTTTTGTACCTCCAAAAATTAAGGTATTCGGAAAAAACTGGAATGAAGGAAGAATTAGACCGAAACAGAATCCCCCGACATATTGCAATAATCATGGATGGCAATGGCCGTTGGGCTAAGAAAAAGGGGGCCATGAGAATCTTCGGGCACCACCATGCTATCAAAGCTGTAAGAGATGCAATAGAAGGAGCCAATAATTTGGGAGTAAAGTACTTAACTCTATTTTCATTTTCCACAGAAAACTGGTCTCGTCCCAAAGATGAAGTGGAGGGACTAATGGCATTATTGGTTAAAACGATAGCCAATGAAGTTCCAATGATGATGAAAAATAATATCGTTATGGAAAGTATTGGAGACATTAATAGTCTTCCTAAATCAGCATATAATCAACTAATCGAGGCGAAAGAAAAAACCTCTCAGAATACCGGTCTCAAGCTCGTTTTAGCACTTAGCTACAGCGGACAATGGGAACTCACCCAAGCAGCCAAACGCATTGCTCAAAAAGTCTCTGACGGGAAATTAAAAGTCGAGGACATTTCTCAGGAAGTGTTTGCCGACAATCTGGAAACTGCCGGAATACCTGATCCTGAATTAATGATCAGAACTTCGGGAGAGTTTAGATTAAGCAATTTTCTGTTGTGGCAACTGGCATACACAGAGTTACATTTTACTCCAGTGTTATGGCCAGATTTTAGAGAAAAGCATCTGATCGCTGCGATCCTCGATTACCAAAAAAGGGAAAGACGATTTGGTAAAACAGGTGAGCAAGTTAAATCTTAATTAATTGATGAAAAGAAGTTTACTGATTCTGTTTTGTCTGGTTTGGACAAGTTCAGCTATGGCGCAAATTCGATTGGGCCAAAGCCGCTATGCGTCTTCAAAACCTGTCAATATCCTGGAGTTGAATTATCAAAAACCCCAGTCTTATAGAATCGCAGAGATTAAAGCGGTCGGCTTGACTACACTGGATGAAATTGCGATCATATCGCTATCTGGTTTGAAAGTTGACGACACCATTGAAGTTCCTGGTGAATCCATTTCCAATGCGTTGAAAAAACTTTGGGGCCAAGGAATTATTGGAGACGTAAAGATCCTTGTGACAAAAGTAGAGGGCGATGACATCTATTTGTTGTTGGATTTAACCGAGCGCCCAAGATTCTCAAGAGTAGAGTTTACTGGGATGAATAAAACCCAGGAAAGTGAATTACGCGATAAGGTAAACATCCGTGGCCGAGTAGTAAGAGATGACGTGCTCAACTCTGCCAAAAGGACCATCGAGAAATATTACCTGGATAAAGGATACTTAAATACCGACGTCAAAATACTCCAAGAAAGAGACACCACACTTCCTAACAGTGTGAAATTACGATTTGACGTTGACATGAACTCCAAGGTAAGAATCAATGCCATCAACATTTATGGTAATGAGGAGATTGCGGATACCAAAGTCAAAAAGAAATTAAAGAAAACGAAGGAACATGCGAGAGTAAGCATTTTCAAAGACCTGTATTCCAGAGCATTGGATGCAGATGCTTCTGATTATGCCAATACCATTTTCCATACAGATTCGGCCTCCAATGAGGATGTACAATCCTATATCAACAAGAATTTCAAACTGAATTTCTTCAACGGGTCCAAGTACATTCCAAAGGAATATGCCAACGACAAAAACAGTGTCATCAACTTTTACAATAGTAAAGGTTTTAGAGATGCTGAAATCCTTGAAGATTCAGTATATGACTACAACGAGGATAAAATCAACATCGATATTGAAATAGAAGAAGGCAGAAAATACTACTATAGAAATATTTCATTTACAGGAAATTATATTCATCCAGACCCTGTACTTTTAGCCAAACTTGGTATTCAAAAGGGTGATGTTTACAACAAAGAGTTACTTGACAAGCGACTTAATTACGATCCTCAAAAGGGTGATGATGTGAGTTCCTTGTACCAAGATGACGGATACCTTTTCTTTAGCATCGATCCAGTGGAAGTGAATGTTGCTGGTGACTCTATTGACTTGGAGATGAGAATCTTTGAAGGACCACAAGTGACGGTAAACAGTGTGAACATCAAGGGGAATGAACGTACCTCTGATCACGTGGTCATGCGTGAAATCAGAATTCTTCCTGGTCAGAAATTTAATAGAAGTTTGTTGGTAAGAACTATCCGTGAACTTTCTACCCTCGGGTATTTTGATCCTGAAAAGATCAATCCTGATTTAAGACCAAACTTCGAGGCTGCTACAGTAGATATTACTTTTGAACTGGAAGAAAGACCTAATGACCAGATTGAGCTTTCTGGTGGTTGGGGTGGTTTCTATGGCTTCGTAGGTACCGTAGGATTGGTATTCAATAACTTCTCGATCAGAAATATCGGTGATTTCTCCAAATGGGATCCACTTCCTGTGGGAGACGGACAAAAGCTATCCTTAAGAGTTCAGGCTAATGGTAGAAGTTTCCAGAACTACTCCGTATCCTTGACCGAACCTTGGTTTGGTGGTAAAAAGCCACAGGCATTGAGCTTCAGTTTTAACCACTCGGTACAGAGACAGGTAGATTTCTATAATCAACAAAACTTTGGTAACGAACTTGGATTCTTCAAAATCACCGGGGTGACCCTTGGGTTGGCAAAGCGTGTGACTTGGCCAGATGATTACTTTAGTATCAGTAACTCCATCCAATTCCAGATTTATGAATTTGATCAATTTGGAACCTCTTTTGGATTAAGTTACCCAACTGGTACATCCAACAGTTTGACGTTTAACAATACGATAGCTAGAAATAACGTAGACAACCCTACGTTCCCAAGATTCGGTTCCAATATCATTCTTTCCACTTCCTTAACTCCTCCGTACGCCTCTCTGAATAAAAACATAGACGGTGAATCTACTGACCAGGAGAAGTACAAGTGGCTAGAATATCACAAATGGATGTTTGATGCATCCATCTACACCCCACTATTCGGATCATCTAAATTCGTAGCAAGTGCAAGAGCGCATATGGGTTTCCTTGGATCCTATGGCAACAAAATCGGAATTATTCCTTTGGAAAGATTCGTAATGGGTGGAGATGGGATGACCTTCAACAACTTTGCTTTGGGACAAGAGATCATCGGATTGAGAGGATATGAAAACCAATCCATCACTCCAGGACGTGATACCAGGGGACAGGAAGATGCCGATCCTTATGGAGGTATTGTTTACAATAAATACGTAATGGAATTAAGATTCTTGGTTTCTCCTAATCCATCTGCCACCATTTTCTTATTAGGATTTGCTGAAGCTGGAAATAACTGGGGATCTTATGCAGACTTCAACCCATATGATTTGAAAAAATCAGCAGGGGTGGGTGCTAGAATCTTTATGCCGGCGTTTGGATTGTTAGGGGTCGATTGGGGATATGGATTTGATGCTATTCCAGGTACCACCGAAAGAAGTGGAGCACAATTCCACTTTACAATCGGACAACAATTCAGATAGGCATGGAAAAAGGTTGCGGAATAGTTAATTTATGCAAAATTAAATTTCTAATTAAGGACTTTAATCTAGCCTCTAAAACTTGCCCATAGCCATGGAAAAATCATTGAAAATACTATTTTTGCTGCTCTTTGTATTGCAAGTACTGCCTGCAAGCGCTCAAAAGTTCGGTTACATAGATTCAGAATACATTCTGAACAAGCATCCGGATTACAAAGTGATACAGCAGGAGCTTCAGAACCTCAGTAATGAGTGGAAGAAAGAGGCACAAAATTTGGATAAAGAGATTAAAGAACTCTTGGTTCAATTGAAAGCTGAAGAAGTACTGCTAACAGAAGAGATGTATCAGCAAAGGCTGGAAGACATAAAGCAAAAACAACAGGAATCACAGGCTTTCAATAGTCGGATATTTGGGATTGACGGACAATATTACCAGAAGCAGGCCGAACTGCTTCAGCCGCTTCAGTCCAAAATCTATGATGCCATTGAAAGAGTTTCCAGAAAAAATGGACTGGCGGTATTGTTTGATAAAGCAGCAGGACCCTCAGCCATCATTTATACAGATCCAAGACATGACTATTCAGAGTTTATCTTGGAAGAATTAGGAATTGAAGAGAACAATTAAATACAAACACAGAATGATGAAAGTAAAAGTTATCCTTTCTGCAATTGCATTGCTTTGCGTAGGATTCGCGGCTCAGGCTCAGGAAATCAAAATTGGGTATACCAATGTGGAATTTATCATGGATCTGATGCCAGAAATGGAACAAATTGGAGCTGATATCCAGGATTACCAAACTCAGCTACAAACTAATATTCAAACAAAAGCTGCAGACTTTCAGCGTCAGGTTCAAACCTACCAACAAGCTGCACAAACGATGACAGAAGAGGCAAGAGCTGCTAAAGAAGGTGAGCTTACTAAACTTCAGTCTGATCTTCAGAAATATGAGCAAGATGCGCAGGTTTCTTATCAGAGAAAATTAGGTGAGTTGCTAGAACCAGTTCAAACTAAAGTGATCAATGCGATCAATGCAGTAGCTGCAGAAAACAACTACACACATATTTTTGCAGAGACAGCAGGTCAAGCTCCGATTTTGCTTTATACCAAAGAAGAGGATAAATTCACTGAATTGGTATTGGCTAAATTAGGTTTAGAAATGCCTACTCCTCCAGCAGGAAACTAATCCCCCTATCTTCAATAAGATAAACCGGTTTTTCGAATCAACGAAAAACCGGTTTTTTTTATTTTTACTTATGCCAAAAAAGAAACCAAAGGATATCATCAGTAAAAGTATGGATGCCGTGCTGGTAGACTTTAGAGCTAACTGGTGTGGGCCTTGCCAAACGATGGATCCTATCATAGAAGAAGTATTGGATGAATTGGGAGGCAAAATCAAGTTACTCAAACTGGATATTGATAAGCACCCTCAGATGGCCCAACAATTTGCAGTCCGCTCTATCCCCCATTATATCTTATTTAAAAAAGGAAAAATCCTCTGGAGAAAGGGAGGCATTCTTCCCAAAAGAGAGTTGGAAAAGGCCTTAAAAGGCTTTATATAAAAAAAGCTCCCAATTGGGAGCTTTCTATATTAGACAAAGAACTTTAAGCGAATCACTTCCTGTTCTGAAAGGAATCGATAATGTCCTCTTTTTAGGTCTTTTTTATCCAAACCAGCATACATGACACGATCCAAGGCTGTTACTTCGTAACCTAGATGCGCAAATATCCTTCTGACAATTCGATTTCTTCCTACATGTATTTCCAATCCTAAAATGGATCTATCCTTGGATAACACTTGCATATCATCTACCTCTACCTCACCATCCTCTAATGTCAAACCTTCCAAAATCGCTTTTTCATCATTATGAGTTAAAGGCTTATCCAAGGTTACCTGATAGATTTTCTTGATTTGATTAGAGGGATGTGAAAGCTTGGCTGCTAGTTCCCCATCATTGGTGAATAGCAATAAGCCAGTAGTGTTTCGATCTAACCTTCCCACAGGAAAAATTCGCTCTTCACATGCATTCCCAACCAAAGCCATAACCGTTTTTCTCTCTAAAGGATCCTCTGTGGTAGTGATGAAATCCTTAGGCTTATTCAGGAGTACATATACCGGTTTCTCAGGGTTGATCTTTCTTCCTTGATACACCACTCTATCCGTCCTGCTAACCTTGAATCCAAGCTCTGTAACCACTTGTCCATTGACAGAAATAAGTCCTTGAGCAATCAATTGATCGGCTTCTCTTCTTCCACAAATACCCGCGTTGGCAATATATTTATTCAATCTCAGCAAGCCATCCTCAGACTTAGTTTTGGATTTTTTGGAAGGTAGTTGGTCAAAATTGTAATCAGGCCTTGAGTTTTGAGCCTCTGAGTCAATTTTAAATCTTTTTCTTCCAAAGCCGGCAGAATCTGCTTTCCCTTGGAATTTCTTGGCTTTGCCAGGAGCAAAAACAGGTTGTTGATCCTTACCTCTCCCTTTATATACTAAGCCTTCTTTACTGTCTTTCTTTCCAAATCCTGAAGCCTTACCTTCTTTTTTGAAAGGCTTATCGAATTTACTGGCACCAAACTCTTCTTTGTTGAATTTGTCTCCCTTGCTTTTAAATCCTGGCTTTTTAGAAAACCCGGATTCTTCTCGCTTTTCGAATTTATTCCCTGAAAAACCACCCTTCTTAGCACCGAAGGATTTGTTTCCAAAAGAACCCTCCTCGGATTTTTTGAATTTGCTTCCAAATTTCTTCTCTCCTAGGGTTTTTGGAGCATCCGAATTAAAGTTTTTCTTTTTATCAAAAGAAGATTTTCCTCCTCTTTTGTTCTTGCTGTCAAATGATCTTTTTCCAAGATCAAACTCATGTTCACTTGAATCTGTTTTTCTTCCTCTTCCTCTAGCTTCTCCTCTATTAGAATTTTTTTGAGTCGGCTCTTCGGCATGATCGCCTTTAAAGAACTGTTTTTTTGGATTGTTACCTTTCATAAGTATGCAGCATCACTGCTGGATTATTTGTTTAAAATAAGCTATTGACTATCAAATGCTTAATTGGGCTGCAAAGATACGCCCATTCCTGAAATTAATAACCATTAACTTCAAAAATAAAAAATGAAGGAACTTAAGAATCCTTTTGTTTATAGAAGTATTCTGTTGCCAACCTTACTGAACCTTGAGTCAAGAGCAATTCTTTGGCCGTAGCCTCATCAGTACCGGTAGCTTCCATGATCATGTTAGTACCTCGTTGAACCAACTTGGCATTGGAAAGCTGCATATCCACCATTTTATTTCCTTTCACTTTGCCCAGCTTAATCATGACCGTCGTAGAGATCATATTCAACACTAGTTTCTGTGCTGTTCCAGACTTCATTCGCGTACTTCCAGTAACAAATTCAGGTCCCACAACCACTTCAATGGGATAGTCCACTTCTTTGGATAGAGGCGTATCTAAATTACAGGTGATGCATCCTGTCAATAAGCCTTTTGCTTTTGCGATTTTGACACCTCCAATAACATAAGGAGTAGTTCCGGAGGCAGCAATACCTATGACTGTATCATCAGAATTAAATCCATATTTGAGAATATCCTCCCAAGCCTGATTGGGATCATCCTCCGCATTTTCTACTGCCATTCTGATCGCCGTATCTCCTCCAGCAATAATCCCTATGACCCATTCATGAGGTACGCCATAAGTAGGAGGGCATTCTGAGGCATCCAAAATCCCCAATCTTCCACTGGTACCTGCTCCGATGTAAATTAATCTCCCACCAGCTTCCATCCTTGGGACAATCTGTTCCACCAGCCTGCTGATTTCCGGCAATACAGATTTCACTGCAACAGGGACTAAATGGTCTTCTTTGTTGATGTTATGAAGAAGCTCCATAACAGTCATTTTTTCGAGATTATCGTAGTGGGAAGAACTCTCGGTTACTTTCATAATTGCTCTTGATGGTAAAGTGTCAAGCCAGAAATAGGGCTTTCAATGATAATATTAGTAGTGATTTGGGAATCGCTTGCTGCTTTTCTTAATATATCGCTATTGTAATAGGCAATTGAGCCCACAAAATTCACTTGCTTGTCTCTGTAATTCTGGTATTTCATTACATGGACCTTAAAAAAATCTATGAAGGCATTGTAATAGAGCATATAGCAATATGGATCTGATTTATGCTCGGTTATAAAACGACAAAAGCTTGCCATGTACCTATTTGGGAAAGGCTGCCTATACACATGCTCCTGAATAGTAGTCGCGTTTAACTTTAGCTTATCCTCCAATTCTTCCTTTATGGCAATAGGCATTTCATCATTAATGAAATCCATGAGGAATTTACGTCCTACATAACCTCCCCCACCTTGATCTCCTAATATGAAGCCTGGCGCTGGCCTCGTATCAATTATCTTTTCACCGTCATAATCACAGCTATTCGATCCAGTGCCTAAAATACAGGCAATTCCCTCTTGATGTCCACAAGTGGCTTTTGCAGCCGCAGCAAGATCATGATCTACCGCAATTTTTGCTTTAGGGAATATGGTTCTCAAGGCCTGGGCAACTTCTTCCTTTCTGGAATCCACAGAGCAACCAGCACCATAGTAATAAATTTCTTTTATCTCATTTTCCAGATTCATCAAAAACTCATGGCGCATGTGAGTGGCCATTTCTTCGGAGGTTTGATAATAGGGATTAAATCCAACACCTCGATATTGGCTAATCTTCCCATTCTTTCCAATTACTCTCCAATCCGTCTTTGACGATCCGCTATCTGCTATTAAAATCATCCTAATTGTCCGATTGCTTTAAATTTCTCAAATACCCTGGTGTTATGTGGAGCATCCGCAAACTCTTCCGTTAAATCCTGGCCAGCCCAATGCTCATAATGTTTTCCATTTCGCCACATTCTGGACTGGGTAACATCATAAATCACTCCTTGAAAAGCAACCCAAATTTCAGGTTTATCTTGTCCATTTCTCAGGGCAAGCTGTTGTTTTGAATAGACTTTCATCATAGAAGTTTAATCTGGGCATTGACCCAACGCTCTGGAATTTCACCGTTTTGGGCCATTTGATAGTCTGAATAGCTACAAGGAACTGTAGTACCCCTATCAAACTTCTCCGTTTCATTTTGAGGAATCTCCATCCACCATTTTCCACTTTTCTTACTCTTGTAGAACACAATGGTATTGGGCTTGGAGTCCAGAGAAACAGTATATTTAATATAATCATTACTCTTAAAAGAAAGACTATCTTTTCGAGAGTAAAATCCTTCAATAAAGTACCAAATCATCACAGCTACGACCTTTGCTGTTTTATTGTGAGGGTCATCATAATAGGGCTCGTATCCATAAATCCCTATTGAACTCAGTTTTTCATTGGTCCCAGCAAACCAACAGATTTGACAAGCTTCTTCTGCCGTCAGGCCGAATGGTTGCGCATCTACTGCACCTGGTGCATCGGTAGATTGGATGGCCGCTAGATCAAAGCTCAAGAAATCTGCATTCCGTATAATGGGTTCAATTTCTTTAAACTCTGATCTCACCTGTCCTAACCTTACATGATCGAAATAAAGTTTTTCCATTACATTGATCAGGGTAGGATCCACCAAAAAACTTTGATAGGCTAGATGAGCGTAGGAAAACAAGAAATTAGGCTGATGTAAAATAATCTCTTGGGTATGTTGATCCGCCATGGGACCCTTTTCCTCCATATCTACTTTGGCATCCACAGTGAGTAGGCTTACCAATTTTTTCATGTTTTGGTAGGACAAATATTGTCCCATATCCAAATCATGGGTACCTCCAATATAAACAGGAAGAATTTGTTGTTTCATAAGGTATTCCCCCACTTTTTGAATTGCATGGTAGGTATCCTCTAAGGTTTCTCCAGAAATTAGGTCTCCTAAATCGGCCACACGTATCGCTCCAAAGCCACGCTTTAATTCATAGAGCTTTTCTCGAATTTCGGAACTGGAGCGATCTAAGCTTTCAAATTTTTTGATCCCCCTGGTTTCTTTCAATCCTACAATTGCGATATGGATACCTTTCAGTTGCGGGAAACTTTCACCATAATAATGGATTTGATGAAAAAAGGTGTTTTCAGCATATTTTTTCTGCCAGAGAAACTCTTCTACAGGATCGAAAAACGATTGAATATTCATAAAAGGTGTGGTGTTGGGTAAAAATAAACAAAATATGACATGTATTAGAGGAGAACCTTCCTCCAATGTTCACAATATCACCCTTTCGAAAGTATCAAAATTCCTGCCTTTCTATTCATGAACTATAGAACTCGGAAACAACTGCTTCAAATTCATTGGAATAGGGGCAAAAAAAATCCCGCCGAAGCGGGATTTAAATTTTTATCCTCCGAAATCATCGAATCGGATATTTTCTTGAGGAATTCCTAGATCATCCAACAGTTTCAATACTGCGGCATTCATCAATGGAGGACCACAAAGGTAATATTCTACCTCATCTGGCTCTGGATGGTCTTTCAAATAATTGTCATATAATACTTGATGGATGAATCCAACGTAACCGTCACCTTCTTTATCATCCAAGGATTTTTTAATCTTCCAATTGTCTTCTGGTAAAGGCTCTGAAAGTCCAATGTGGAATTGGAAATTAGGGAAGTCTTCTTCAATAGCTCTGAAGTGAGGAACATAGAACAATTCCTTTTTCGATCTACCTCCATACCAATAAGAAACTTTTCTACTAGTCTTCTCTGTATGGAATAAGTGAAAGATCTGAGCTCTCAATGGTGCCATTCCAGCTCCACCACCGATATAAACCATTTCTCTTTGAGTTGGGTTGATATGGAATTCACCATAAGGCCCAGAAATAGTTACTTTATCCCCTGGTTTTCTAGAGAACACATAAGAAGAACATACACCTGGATTTACATCCATCCACTTATTGTTAGCTCTGTCCCATGGCGGAGTAGCGATACGGATGGTCAACATCACGATGTTACCTTCTGCAGGGTGATTGGCCATAGAATACGCTCTGAATAGCTCTTCGTCATTTTTCATAACGAGATCCCAAAGACCAAATTTATCCCAATCGCTTTGATATACATCATTTGGGTGACCTAATTCAGGATGTGGAGTAATATCCATATCCTTGAAGTTAACTGTCACTACAGGTACGTCAATCTGAATATATCCACCTGCTTCGAAGTCCAAAGTTTCCCCTTCAGGAAGCTTCACTTTAAACTCTTTAATAAAGGTAGAAACGTTATAATTGGAGATCACTTCACAATCCCACTTCTTGATACCAAAAATTTCTTCTGGCACTCGAATCTTCATGTCATTCTTCACTTTCACCTGACATGCCAAGCGAACATTTCCTTGCTGCTCTGCTCTACTAAGGTGACCTACTTCTGTTGGAAGGACTTCACCCCCGCCTTCTTCAACCACGCATTTACACATAGCGCAGGTTCCACCTCCACCGCATGCGGAAGGAAGAAAGATTTTTTGTCCACCCAATGTAGACAGCAAAGTAGTACCTGCTGCGGTCACAATTGGAGAACTTTCGTCACCATTTATAATGATGTTGACATCCCCAGAGTTGACCAACTTTGATTGGGCAAAAAGGAGGATAAATACCAGTAGCAATATAATTACTGTAAAAGCTACTATGGATGTGATAATTACTGAACCCATGAACTATTGGTTTTACTTTTTTCGTATGGATTGATTCCGATTTTCGAACACAAATATATTTATAAATCCTATAAACAGGTCATAACCAAATCCAAATTTGGCCAGAAACTGTAATTCATTTGATAGGATAACTGATTAATTATGCAAGAGGTTTAGCAAAGTGGTCAAACGACTCTTTAATTGACGTCGATCGATGATAAAATCCAAGAAACCATGTTCCAAAACAAACTCAGAACTTTGGAATCCTTTAGGCAGATCTTTCCCGATTGTTTCTCTAATAACTCTTGGACCTGCAAATCCGATTAATGCTTCTGGCTCCGCAATGTTAAAATCTCCCAACATTGCATAAGAGGCTGTAACACCACCTGTAGTAGGATCTGTCAATAAAGAAATAAATGGAATTCCTGCTTGATCCAATAGCGCCAACTTTGCAGAAGTTTTGGCCATTTGCATCAATGAAAAACCAGCTTCCATCATTCTTGCTCCACCGGATTTAGAAATCATAAGAAATGGAACCTTATGTTTTAGGGAATAATCAATCGCCCTAGCGATCTTCTCTCCCACAACTGATCCCATAGATCCTCCAATAAAATTGAAGTCCATACAGGATACCACTAGGTCCAATCCGTTCATTTTTCCAACCGCAGATCTTACAGCATCATTGAGTTCCGTCTTTTTTATCGTCGCTTCGATTCTCGAAGTATACGGTTTAGTATCGGTAAATTTCAAGGGATCACCGGATTTCATATCCTTATCCAGCTCCGTGAATTTATTACCATCAAACAGTATTTCGAAGTATTCTTTAGATCCGATTTTTACGTGGAAATCATCATCAGGACACACATAAGCGTTATTTTTCAATTCACGCGTATGAATGATATTCCCATTCGGGGTTTTAAACCAAAGGCCATCAGGAGTATCCTTTTTCTCCGCTGTGGAAGTTTTGATGCCTTTGTCAGTTCTTTTAAACCAAGCCATATTGTGATTTTAGGTCGTTGTTTTGACAAGTCAAAGGTTACAAATTTAGTCCATATCTCCATTAAATAAAACCGGTAATTCTCCCGCGTTGTTTTATTTAATCAATAATTTCTTTTTACCATCCGAAAAAATTTCTTTTTAACTCCCTATATATTTGCTTTATTTTGAATAATAAAATAGACTCAGTACGAATATACTGCGTTTTGAGGTATTGCCAAATAACCCAAATATGAGCCTTCCCCTATTATTACTAGCATCTGGTATCATTCTTTTTTTAGCCTATAAGCTATATGGAGGTTTTGTATATAAAAAGTTTGGCCTTTCAGATGATAAACCAGCGCCATCCCATGAGTTCAATGACGGGGTAGATTATGAGCCTAGTAAACCTATTGTGGTACTTGGTCATCATTTTGCCTCTATTGCGGGAGCAGGACCTATCGTAGGCCCCATCATCGCAGTGACATTTGGATGGATTCCCGCGGTTATTTGGATTTTGGTAGGAGGAATTTTTTTTGGAGCGGTGCATGACTTAGGAAGCATGGCAGCTTCTTTAAAAACAGAAGGCAAATCCATTGGAGTCATCATTAGAAATCAAATAGGACCAAAAGGGAAACAGTTATTTGTGTTGTTTTCATTTTCCACACTCATACTTGTAATCGGTGTTTTCGCAGATATCATAGCAAAAACGTTTGTTAGCAATCCAGGAGTCGCTTCCGCTTCTATCTCGTTTATATTCCTTGCGATGGCATTTGGCCAAGTAAGTAAAATGATTGGAAGCAGGAAAATTGCTTTTGCTATTTTAAGTACGATTGGGGTCATTTTGATGTATTTCTTTGTGTTTGTGGGAATCCAATTTCCATTCGTTTTAGATTATAAGATCTGGATTTTAGCCTTATTGGGTTATGCTTTCATTGCTTCTGTCACCCCAGTAAGTTTGCTTTTACAACCTCGAGATTATTTAAATAGCTTTTTATTATATGGAATGATCATCGCAGCAGTTCTGGGCATTTTCATTGCAAACCCAGAGGTGAAGATGACCAATGAAATAGTCACTTCTTCAGAAAGTTTAGGCTACATATTTCCAGTGCTTTTTATCACCATTGCCTGTGGAGCTATAAGTGGATTTCATTCCTTGGTGGCATCCGGGACCACTTCCAAACAATTGGATAAAGCCAGCGATGCCAAGTTGGTAGGATTCGGAGGAATGTTGATCGAGTCATTTTTGGCCATTATCTCCGTTTGTGCAGTCATCGTGTTGGAACGCGGAGACTATTTCACCAAGTTAACTGGAGAAGGCCCTGTAGCACTATTTTCCACAGGCTTGGGCGGAATGATTTCAAGTTTGGGAATCCCTGAAGAATTTGCAATTGCATTTGTTGCATTAACCGTTTCAGCATTTGCCTTAACCACTTTAGATACCTGTACAAGATTGGCAAGATTTACTTTACAGGAGTATTTTGAGGACATTCCTCAACCTGTAGCAAAGAAAATAGCTACGAATCGCTATCTATCTACCGGCATCGTAGTGGCACTATCCATCCTATTATTGGTCTCGGGAGAATTTACCACACTTTGGCCTATTTTCGGTTCTGCCAATCAATTGTTAGCTGCTTTGGCTCTATTGACCATTGCCGTTTGGATGATCCGCGAAAAAGTAAATGCTTGGTTTGTGACCATTCCCATGTTTTTCATGTTTACGGTCACCCTAGCTTCTTTAGGTCTATTTGCCTGGAAAAATTTCCAAGAACAAGTATATGTACTTTCAGCGATTGCTGCTGCCCTATTTATTTTGGCAATTTCTTTAATGGTGTTGGCCACCAAAAGTTTGAAAAGTGAGGTTAAAGAGCATGCAAAAGCCCTTTAACCTCTAACAATTATTGAAGTGTCCCAAAAGGAGATTTCACTTTTTTAGGTATTCTCCAAGCCAATGTAAAATTGATCAAGTAATCTGCGAAAGCTGCATCACCATGGACCTTGTCATCTGGGGTAGAATTTTCAATATCTGTCACACTTTGAGTTCTATTTCTCAATAGTGCAATTGGCACATTTAAGGTTCCCGTAACATTCCCTTTCATATAGCTAATTCCTGGCTCCACTGATACAATATAGCCTGGTCTTCTAAATCCATTACTTCCTCCGAAAACATCCCGAACCGGAATTCCTTCTACACGTCCACCAAGGGATAATCCCAAACCGTGGATCTTTTCAAAAGAATTGAACACTCCAGTTCGCAATGCAAACTGATCAGGAACACTCATGATCGCTTCATTTTCGCGTCTTCTATTGGTTGGAGTACCATTCGTTTCTCTTGGATTAAATAGGTAGAACCCGTCATAATACCAGAAATAGGTTCCTTTCAAATTCCATAAACCTTGGAAATCTACGATAAAGCCTGTCCCTCCATCTCCCAACTGAATGGATTGATCTACGGTTTTGATCTGTTCCTCTCCATTTTCACCTTGGTTATAAAATGTGCTGGTGGAAGCATAATCGCCTGTCGGGAATTTGATACCCAATCCAATTGCTGTATTTCCTTTTTTCGCTTTTTCTCCGGAAAGCAACCAATAGCCTGCGCCTATTCGAATGTCTCCTAATCCTTGAGAATAGGTAGTATGCCTCTCTGTTCTACCATGTTCATATAAAGAACTTCGTTCATTGTATTGGTAGGGTAAAGAAACTATACCATAAATTCTTTCAGAAAATGCATAACTGATATTCAAATCCAGCCCATGTTGATGGTTGATTACTTGGGTCCCATCCTCGATTCGATTGGGCTCTTCATGAGACCCCCTGAAGTGTCGAAAGGATTTAAAGTATCGATAATTTGCGGAAATATTCAATTCTCCTTTTTCGAGCATATTTCCTTGTCCCACTGCATTTCCTAATCCTGAAAATTGACGGATAGCGACGCATCCTTGGGCATAGACGTTAATTGATCCAATATATAGAGCTGTTACTGACAACAGCATCAGAGTAAATTTTTTCATAGTTTTTGGGTTATTGAAAAATGTATCTTAGCAAAACTCAATTGAGATTATAGAAGACACAGTCTTTCAGAAAGAGTATTCCTCCTTCATGATGAATAATTAAAAATCCGGAAATAATTAACCCAATTGTGGAGGAGGTGAATCCAAAGAATAGAAAGGATTCTTATAGGCAGAAAAAATAGAAACTACCGTTTTGTCAATTATCGATTGTTTGAATGCAGTAAAACTAAAGTCGCAGGCTTGAATATAATCCTTTACAAAATTCTTAAGCACCGACTTACCCTGTTGGTCTTGGGGTAAATCATCCCCTATTAATGAAGAAACCCACTGCTTAAATGTATTGTCCAATACTGTTCTCGAAGTATCCGGAACATAAATGATCTGTAAAGTTTCCTGAGTATATCGTTGTTTGATTGCTCTGTAGTAATTCCCATCCAATTCAAATCGAGTATTGGTCACTTGAAAGTCTTCCTGGAAGGACATATATGGAACTGTCAAAGGAACTTCCAGCATTTTCTGTTCGTCCAGATTCATATCCATTTCAAAAACATCTTCCTCCCATTGAGCCTCAAGATGATTCTCATATGAAAAATAGAATGCGTAGTAACCAAACTGATAGATGGCGAAACACGCAAGGAGCAATATGGAAGAGAATTTTTTCAATTCTTGGAAGAAATACCTTGAAAAGTATGAATAATCTCAGGGAATCCCCAATCGGATTAATAAAAAATACACTGAAATATTCAGTTTAAGCAATATAATATTTTAGCAAAAAATGGATTAGCCACAATACAATTGAAGTCAATCCAAATATTTTCAAAACTTTCAATCTGTTTGATCTATCTAAAAACCATAATACATACACTGGTTTTATCATTCCGATAACCAGATTTAGTATCGAGATTGCGATAGCTATTTTTAACAGTATCAGAATTGATTCAATCATAGGTCAAAAATAAAAAAGGAACGGCAAGCCGTTCCTTTCTACATATAATTCTAAGCGAATTTATTTTTTACGCTTAATTTCTTTCATCTCGTATCCTTCAATCGTATCATCGATCTCGATATTGTTGAAGTTTTTGATTGAAATACCACATTCGTAACCAGCTTTCACTTCAGCTACATCGTCCTTGAATCGCTTCAATTGATCGATTTCACCTTCATGTATCACAATTCCGTCACGGATCACTCTGATCTTATTCTTACGTGTGATGTAACCATCCATTACATAAGAACCTGCAACAGTACCGATCTTAGAAATCTTAAATACTTCACGAACTTGAATATTACCAGTGATTACTTCTTCAAATTCTGGCTCGAGCATTCCTTCGATAGCATCTTTGATTTGATTAATCGCATCGTAGATAATCGAGTAATGTCTGATTTCAATTTCTTCTTGTTCAGCTAGTTTCTTCGCATTAGAAGACGGTCTTACTTGGAAGCCTAGAATAATTGCATCAGAAGCAGAAGCCAACAATACGTCAGATTCAGAAATCTGCCCTACTCCTTTATGGATGATATTCACTTTTACTTCATCCTTAGAAAGCTTCAACAATGAATCGGAAAGTGCTTCAACTGAACCATCCACATCACCTTTAATGATGATATTCAATTCCTTAAATGAACCGATTGCCAAACGACGACCAATTTCATCCAAAGTAATATGCTTCTTAGTTCTAAGGCTTTGCTCTCTTTGAATCTGTTCTCTTGAGTTAGCAATTTCTCTAGCTTCTCTTTCGGTATCATACACTTTGATGATATCCCCTGCTTGAGGAGCACCACTCAGTCCCAATAACTGGACAGGAGTAGAAGGTCCGGCAGTTTTCAGCTTTTTACCTTTATGGTCAAACATGGCTTTCACACGGCCATAGTGCTTACCTGCCAACGTGATATCTCCAATTTTCAAGGTACCACTTTGGACCATAATGGTGGTCACATAACCACGTCCTTTATCCAAGGAAGCTTCGATTACAGTACCCACTGCATTTTTATCTGGATTTGCTTTCAATTCCAATACTTCTGCTTCCAAAAGTACTTTTTCAAGCAAGTCGTCTACACCTTCACCTGTTTTAGCTGATAATTCCTGAGATTGGTATTTTCCACCCCATTCCTCAATCAACAAGTTCATATTGGCCAATTCCTCTTTGATCTTATTTGGATTAGCATTAGGCTTATCAATCTTATTGATCGCAAAGATCATAGGTACTCCAGCTACCTGAGCGTGATTGATCGCTTCTTTGGTCTGTGGCATGATGCTATCGTCCGCTGCAATTACAATAATTGCGACGTCAGTAATTTTGGCACCACGAGCACGCATGGCAGTAAATGCCTCGTGACCAGGAGTATCAAGGAATGCGATTTTATGACCTGTTTTGGTCATCACATCATAAGCTCCAATGTGTTGGGTAATCCCCCCTGCTTCATCAGCAGTCACCTTGGAAGTTCTAATGTAATCCAACAAGGATGTTTTACCGTGATCTACGTGACCCATGATGGTCACAATAGGAGCTCTTTCGATCAAGTCTTCTGGATCGTCCTCCACCTCTTCTACGATTTCATCTTCAATAGACTTCGTAAACTCTACGTCATATCCGAATTCATCTGCAATGATGGTAATGGCTTCTGCATCCAATCTCTGGTTGATCGAAACGAACATACCCAGGGACATACAGGTAGAAATAATTTGATTGACAGAAACATCCAACAATGCTGCTAAGTCATTTGCAGAAATAAATTCTGTGACTTTCAACAATTTTGTTTCTTCATTTTCATGATCAACTTCTCTCTCTCGCTCTGCCTTTTTATCTCTTCTAGACTTGGATTTTCCACCACCCGGTTTATTTCCTTGAAGTCTAGCAAGCGTTTGTTTGATCTGATCTTGAATTTCTTTTTGAGTTGGCTCAGCTTTTTGTACTCTGCCTTGTCCTCCTCTATTTTGATTATTGCCTCGTTGACCTTGGTTTCTATTTCCTCCACCTTGGTTTCTATTTCCACCTGCGTTGGAACCACCCTTGTCAATTCTTTTACGAGGTCTCTTTTTATCTCTACCTCTTTCGTCAGAAGATGCAACTGGACCACCTTTCTTTTTAGGTTTGTCTGCAGGAAGTTCAATTTTCCCCAATACAGTCAATCCTTTTAAAGAATCTGCTTTCGCAGAAATCACTTCGTCCTTTGGCTTTTTCACTTCAGCAGCAGGAGCTGCTGGAGTGGAAGGAGCAGCAGGCTTTACTTCCGGCTTAGGTGCAGGCTTGGTTTGTTGACCTCCCTGAGGAGCATTTTGCTTTTTCTGGTCTTGACCAGGCTTTTGCTGTTGATGAGGCTTCTTATAATCCCCACCATGTCTTTGACCTCTATTCCCTTGACCAGGTCTTTGATTAGAAGCAGGTTTTTTGCTCAAATCAATTTTTCCTAAGACTTTGATCCCTTCCAATTTCGGAGCCTCAGGCTCTACTTTTTCAGGTTCAGCTTGTTTTGGAGCTGAAGCAGATGGAGTAGGCTCAGACTTAGGGGTTGGCGCAGGAGCTGATTCTTCAGCTTTCGCTTCAGGTGTTTTTGCTTCTACTTTCGGCGTTGGCTCAGGAGCCGGCGTTGGAGTTACTTCAACTTTAGGCTCAGGTTTAGGAGCCTCTTTTTGAACCGGTTTTGGTTCTGGCTCTGGAGCCTTTTCTTGCTTAGGAGTTTCAGACTCCATCGAAATAGGCTCATGGCGCTTCCCTATAGAGAGGTGGGAGGCCTCTTCTTTATCGAGGGCAGAAGACTTGAATTCCTTTCTCAGCATCTCTACTTGTTCCATACTGATCTTGGAATTCGGATTATTCTCCACCTCAAAGCCCTTTTTAGCCATTGACTCAACGATGGTCGCCGTTCCCACGTTGAGTTTTCTGGCTATCTGGCCTAATCGCATCATTTTTTCTTCTGACATAAGCAAAAACCTCTTTCGAAATCTTAAGTAAAATAGGGTATTTTAATTTGTAATTCCCTTGTATTATTGTTCAAATTCTTGTCTGAGGATACGGAATATCTCATCGATCGTCTCTTCCTCAAGTTCTGTTCTTCGGAGTAAATCCTCCTTACCTAAAGTCAAGACACTTTTTGCAGTATCTAGACCTGTTTTTTTCAATTCATCAATGATCCATCCTTCGATTTCATCACTGAATTCAATTAGATCAACATCCTCCTCTTCGTATTCATTCAATTCACGGAAGACATCAATTTCATAATCTACCAATTTACTGGCCAGTTTGATATTGAATCCTCCTTTACCAATAGCAAGTGATACTTGATCTGGCTTCAAGAATACAGAGATTCTCTTGGTCTCTTTATTAACTGTAATGGATGAAACTTTGGCAGGGCTCAAAGCTCTGGTCACGTAAAGTTCCAAATTATCTGTGAAATTAATCACATCAATATTTTCATTTTGAAGTTCTCGAACTACTGCATGAATTCTAGAACCTTTCATACCGACACAAGCTCCCACTGGATCTATTCTGTCGTCATAAGATTCTACAGCAACTTTAGCTCTTTCCCCTGGCTCACGGACAATCTTCACAATTGTGATCAATCCATCGTACACCTCAGGAACCTCATTTTCAAATAATCGTTCCAAAAACACTGGAGAAGTTCTGGAAAGAATGATCTTAGGATTCCCGTTCATCATGTCCACTCTGTGAACAATTGCTTTAACGGTATCCCCTTTTCTAAATCTGTCCTTAGGAATTTGCTCTCCTTTAGGAAGAATCAATTCGTTACCTTCCCCATCCATCAAAAGAATCTCTCTTCCCAGAATCTGATACACTTCTGCTGAAACGATTTCTCCTACCTGCTCTTCATACTTATTATAAAGGATATCTTTTTCAAGATCCTTAATTCTCTGAATCAAAGTCTGACGGGCCATCTGAACTGCTCGTCTTCCAAACTCCTCCAACTCAATTTTTTCGTAAACTTCCTCGCCAATCTCAAAATCAGGTTCAATTTTTCTAGCTTCACTGAAACTGATTTTATCAAAATCCCAAATATCCTCAGAATTATCGTCAACAATCTCTCTAATTCTGAAAATCTCGAGGTCACCTTTATCAGCATTGATCGTTACATCGAAGTTTTCATCAGATTCAAACTTCTTTCTAATCATTGCTCTGAACACATCTTCCAGGATACGGATCATGGTTGGTCGATCCACATTTTTAGATCTCGCAAAATCTGCGAAGGATTCTATTAAGATTTTGGCATCCATTTGAGTTATTTAAAAGATACTTGTACGATTGTTTTATTCATCTCTTCAAAAGGAAGAGTTACTTCCTCTTCCGTGGCTTTTTTGCCTTTTTCTTTTTTCTTGACCAGCATTTTCACGCCAGCCTCCTCTACATCTACTAATTTACCTACAAGTTCTTTCCCTGTAGTCAACAAAACTTTCAATTCCCTTCCTATATTTTTTTGGAATTGTCTTTTACCGTTCAATGGATAATCCAATCCTGGTGAAGAAACTTCCAAAATATATGCTCCGGGCATCAAGTCCTGAACTTCCAATTCCTCGGAAACCGCTCTACTTACATCGGCACAAGTCTGGATATTCAACCCTTCATCTGCATCAATTAAGATGCTCAAGGTTGTTTTCCCTCCTTTATTAACCATTGAAACCTCCACAATGAAGTGTTTTTCATCCGGAAGATGCTTTTCAACAATTTCTTCGATAGACTGCTTCAGTTCGGACATAGTATGCATAATGAAAGAGGGGACATATGGTGTCCCCTCCAGAAACTTTCGAATACGACGCAAAGGTAAAATAAATTTGATGCAAAAACAATTTGAGTAAAAAATCTACAAGAAGAGAAGTAAAGAAACACCCAAATTGGGGGATTTCTTACATTTTGATTTTACCAGCCAAAGTAACTGACCACCATTTTAATAATAACACCAAAAAATATCGGGTTTCTTTCAGATTTCTCCCATTAAGGTAATAATTTTGCCGACCCCCGTTTAATATTGAGTGCACATCGTACTATATTGAACTATTAACAGCAATTTTAAGCCAATCAACAAGTCAAAAATGGGATTATTCGATTTTTTCTCAAGTGATATAGCCATCGATTTGGGTACAGCCAACACGCTGATTATCCATAAGGATAAAATAGTGGTGGATGAACCCTCAATCATTGCGATTGATAAAACCAACAACCGTGTATTGGCCGTTGGAAGAGAAGCGATGAACATGCATGAGAAAACGCATGAAAACATCAAAACAATTAGACCATTAAAGGATGGTGTAATTGCTGATTTCTATGCAGCAGAGCAAATGATTCGTGGGTTGATAAAAATGATCCCTGGTCAAAAGAAAGGAATGTTCCCTCAATCACACCGAATGGTGATCTGTATCCCTTCTGGTATTACAGAAGTTGAAAAAAGAGCTGTTCGTGACTCAGCGGAACATGCTGGTGCCAAAGAAGTATATATGATTTTCGAACCAATTGCTGCCGCAATAGGTATTGGAATCGATATTGAAAAGCCCATGGGGTCGATGATTGTTGATATCGGAGGGGGTACTACAGAGATTGCTTTGATTGCTTTGTCAGGTATTGTTGCTGATCAATCCATACGAGTGGCAGGTGATACATTCACCAAAGACATATTGGATTATATGAGAAGACAACACAATTTGTTGATTGGGGAAAGATCTGCTGAGAAAGTAAAAATCGCCATAGGATCTGCATTGACAGAACTTGATGAGCCCCCAGAAGATCACGAGATCCGTGGGCGTGACTTGATGACGGGGATTCCAAAAGTAATTAAGGTATCCTACTCAGAAATTGCATTTGCGTTGGACAAATCTGTTTCCAAAATCGAAGAAGCCGTTCTTAAAGCTTTGGAAATAGCACCTCCTGAATTATCAGCGGATATTTATGACAACGGAATCCATTTGACTGGTGGAGGAGCTTTATTGAAAGGTTTGGACAAAAGATTGCATCAGAAAACCAAACTTCCAATACACATCGCAGAAGATCCATTAAGAGCAGTGGTAAGAGGTACCGGAACTGCCTTGAAAAATATACAGAATTTCAGAACAGTATTGATGACATAAACCCTGAATGCTACGCATCCTACAATTCCTTTATAATTTAAGGTCCTTTCTTTTATTCATTTTACTAGAAATAATAGCCATCTGGTTACTAGTAGCAAATAATTCCCCTCAGGGTGCTGCGTTCTTTAATAGCTCCAATGCATTAGTAGGCTCTATTTTGGAGACCCAATCCAATGTGAGTGATTTTTTCTCTCTTGCTGAAGCAAATGAAGCTTTAGTAGTGGAAAATTCCAGACTCATGGAGCAATTGAGTAGTTTAAAACTGGAACCGGATAGTGTGGAAATCTCTTTGGATTCGGCCTTGTCTTCCCAATTTGAGTTTATGGGAGCAAGAGTAATCAGTAATTCCTTGCGATATACGCAAAATCACATGACCTTAAACAAAGGTAGGAATCAAGGTGTGAAACCAGGAATGGGGATTTTCAATGAGAGCGGAGTAGTGGGAAGGGTAAAATCAGTTTCAGACAATTATGCAGTTGGCATTTCGTTATTGAACAATGATCTATTGATTTCGTCGATCATCAAGTCCACCGGAGATTTTGGATCCATCAATTGGGATGGTCAAGATTCCCAGAAAGCCAAAATGTTGTATGTCCCAAGACATGTACAGGCACAAGTTGGAGATACAGTAGTCACTTCAGGTTACAGTGCGGTATTTCCTAGAAATTTAAAAATAGGTATCATCTCAAATGTTATCCAATCCTCGGATCCAAATTACTTGGATATTGAGGTAACACTCACTGCGGATTTTAGTAAAATTTCTTATGTGTATTTGGTAGAAAATACGCAGATCGATGAATTGGATTCCTTATATCAACAATCTGAATTAACTAATGAATTTTAGAAATCTGATCTCTTTTATTTTTCTTCTATTGATATTAGGGCTCGTTCAGATTCTTTTCTTAAAAAATCTTGCCCTATTCGGTGTTGCATTTTGCTTTTTGTACTTAGTAGGGATTCTCAGTTTGCCTTTTCAAATTAGAGAAATCCAACTCTTATTAATCAGTTTTGGAGTCGGTCTGACAATTGATGTGTTTTATGACACGATTGGATTGCATGCTTCTGCTGCTACCCTACTCGCATTTTTAAGACCACTGTGGTTAAAAATTATCCGGCCAAATGGAGGATATGATGACTCCACCCAGCCTACCCTACAGGAAATGGGATTGGGTTGGTTCATAAGCTATTCCCTTCCTTTGACCTTTGCATTTTGTCTTCTATTCTTTACTGCTGATCAATGGGGGTCAGGAGCTTTTTTAGGGATCTTAAACAAAAGCTTATTCTCCTCGATTTTTACAGTCGTTTTGGCTATAATTGTACAACTACTGTTCTTCAAACGTAGGAGAGGAATCTGATGAACGACCAAAGACCCGTAGCAATAATCATCTTCATTTTCTTGATCGGTTTGGTACTATTGACCAAACTATTTATGATCCAAGTAATGGACGACAGCTTTATGAAAAAAGCTGAAAGGAATGCTATACAACGAGTGGTAGACCACCCTTACCGGGGGCTCGTGTATGATCGGAATGGGAAACTATTGGTCTACAACAACCCCATCTTTGATCTGATGATCGTGCCAAAGGAATTTGAAGTGGGAGACACTACCCGATTCTTGGAACTTTTCAAAATCACTAAAGAGGAGTTGATAGAATCCTATCAGGCTGCAAGAAAATATTCTTGGGTGAAACCATCTCCGCTTATCAAGCAAATTTCTACTACGGATTTTGCCAGAATGCAGGATTACCTAATTGATTACCCGGGATTATTTATCATGACTCGCTCTGTCAGATCTTATCCATTGCCCATTGCTGCGCATGCCTTGGGTTATATTGGAGAAATCAACGCAAGACAATTGGAAAGGGACTCAACCAATTATTATGTCCAAGGGGACTACGTTGGTCTGAGTGGCATGGAGCGATTTTATGAAGATGATTTAAGAGGGGAGAAAGGGGTAAAATATAAAATGGTCAATGTAAGGGGAGTGGACAAAGGACCTTTCAAAGATGGAGAATACGATACCGCTTCTGTAGCTGGAAAAAATATTACCTCCACTATTGATATGGACTTGCAGAAATATGGCGAGTTCTTAATGGGTGGAAAAAAAGGATCGGTAGTGGCTATTGAACCAAAAACAGGAGAGATTTTGGCAATGATTTCCGCTCCTTATTATAATCCAAATGATTTAACCGGAGCTGATTTCAGTAAAACTTACAGGAGCTTAAACTCTGATGAAAGCAAACCTCTTTTTAACAGGCCTATCATGGCAACTTATCCTCCTGGCTCCATTTTTAAAGTGGTGCAGAGTTTAATTGGTTTGCAAGAGGGAATCTTGACTCCTAATACCACCTTTGCCTGTAACAAGTCATTAGTGGCATGCCATAATCACCCTTCACCAGTTAATTTATTCGGTGCGATCAGGAATTCTTGTAATCCCTATTATCATCAAGCTTTCCGTCAAATCATCAATCAAGAAGTTTCTTCCAATACTTATAAGGACACTGAAATTGGTCTAAATGCTTGGCGGGAAAAAGTGCTGAAATTCGGATTAGGTAGCCGATTGGGAGTAGATATGCCAAATGAAAAAGGAGGCAGCGTCCCTTCCAGTAAATACTATGATCGTTTTTATGGAGAGGGTCGATGGAAATACAGTACGATTTACTCCCTTTCTATTGGTCAAGGTGAAATGCTGGTCACACCGCTACAAATGGCCAATTTAGCTGCAATATTTGCGAATAAAGGATTTTACTATCCCCCCCATTTAGTAAAAGCAATAGACAACGATCCCACACAAATTCCAGAGAAATATAGAACGAAAAACGAGGTCGGGGTTGATGCTCATCATTTTGACATGATTCAGGATGCCATGGCAGAAGCCCTATATGGTACAGCAACCCGAGCAATTATGAAAGATTTAGTCATTGCAGGTAAAACTGGAACAGCTCAAAACCCTCATGGTGAAGACCACTCTGTGTTTGTGGCCTTTGCTCCTAAGGATGACCCCAAAATAGCCATCGCAGTTTATGTAGAAAATGCGGGTTGGGGTGGTAGAGCAGCTGCTAGTACAGCCTCTCTCATGATCGAAAAATACATCCGTAAGGAAATCACTAGGCCTGAGCTAGAGCAATATGTACTGGCAGGGAATTTTATCTATTAAATGAGAGAGTCCGATATTCATATCAGTCGTGTGGATTGGTTAGTAGTAGCCATTTATTTTGCCTTGGTCATTTTCGGCTGGTTCAATATCTATGCTGCAGTCTATGATAGTCAGGCTCCACAAAGCATGTTTGACATGTCTATCAACTCGGGACAGCAACTGGTGAGGATTGGAATTTCTGTAGTCTTGATTATCCTGATCATGGTAGCAGATTACCGTTTTTTTGAGAATCTTTCGCTTTTCATCTATATCTTTTTTATTGCCTTACTAGTTGTTACTCCATTTATAGGAAAAGAGGTAAATGGACAAGTTCTTACAGTGGGCTTTGGCTCTTTTAGAATTCAGCCGGGTGAATTTGCAAAACTGGCTACAGCACTGGCACTGGCCAAGGTGATGGAGCGTCCTACCTTTGATCTAAGTAAAACCAAAAATCAATTGATTGCTTTTGGCGTTCTATTAATTCCGGTGGCTCTGATCCTATTACAGCCGGATACTGGAACAGCCATGGTTTATTTTTCTTTGCTTGTGATGTTTTATCGCGAAGGTCTTCCTCAGCGTTATTACATTTTGGGTTTTGGATTTATCGCCTTGACACTTTTATCCTTAGGAATAGAAAATAACTTATACCTGGTAGCAGGGATTGGGTTAATTGTTCTGGTTTTAATCATTATCGGAAAAAAAAGCTGGCAGAGAACCATTGTTTTTTCATTGATTGGTTTAGGCATGGTAGCCTATAGCTACAGTATTGATTTTGTAGTTTCCAAACTTCCAGATCACCAGCAAAATAGGATTATGGTACTATTTAATCCTAATTTAGATCCTTTGGGAGTGGGATGGAATGTCACACAATCTAAAATTGCGATTGGCTCAGGAGGTCTATTGGGCAAAGGCTATTTAGAAGGGACTCAAACCAAATTTGATTTTGTGCCCGAGCAGCATACCGATTTTATTTTCTGTACGCTTGGAGAAGAATTTGGCTGGGTGGGTAGTCTAGTGGTAATCGGACTATTTGTAACTCTCTTGGTTCGCTTGGTAATCATGGCGGAGCGGCAGAAAACCAGATTTGCAAGAATTTATGGATATGGAGTTATATCTATCCTGCTATTTCACTTTATGATCAATATTGCCATGACTATTGGTTTATTCCCAGTAGTTGGTATTCCATTGCCATTCTTTAGCTATGGAGGTTCCTCTCTCTGGTCCTTTACCATCCTTCTGTTCATCTTTGTGAATATAGATGCGTCTAGAGCAATGCAATTAGGAAGATTGGGTTAAGAATTTAGCAGCTTATTAAGCCAAGCCTGCTTTTGGGGCTCTCGGTTCTTGATTGCAAAAGGAGTATGAAAATGATGGGCTTTTAGAAAATTGATTTGTAAATTTTTCCATTGTTCATCTGTCTCGATCACCTTCATGTATTTAAGCTCTTCAAAAAGTTTCTGGCTAATTTCGGGGTAATCGGCCCTTCCTAGATAATCCAAATCCGCATCACAAATGATCATTTGCAAAGGATTTAAAGGAGTTTGCGGGATCTTGGTTGCCATCACTAAACCTTTCACTTCCTTAATATGGCTTTCTCCCATTCCTAATTCTTGCATAATCCCTGCAGCCATTTCAGAACCTACCTCCTCATGATTTGCTGGTCCTTTTAAGAATCCCATATCATGAACAATTGCTCCTATTCTTAAAAGATATCTTTGTTCTTCCGTAAGATTTAAGCGTCTGATATATTGCTCACATACATTCAATACGTCCAATGTATGATCCATTCCATGATAGGAAAGATATGAAGGCAAATCGGCTTCAAGTTTGTTTAGTACAATTCTCCTAAGTTTTAAATATCCCTTCATTTCATTAAAAAAGAGTTCAGCCTTGTAACGCAGTTCTTAAGGCATAATACAAAATAAACACAAACAATAAGCCAATATTGAAAGAAAGAAATCTAATCGAAAGATTCACATTGCGGAATTTTGCAGCGGTGATTTTGGCGTTAATATATACTTGTTCTCCTAATTGATCAAGTAAAGGCTTCCGTTTTACACTTACCTGTTCCAGTACTTTTACATATTCTTTAATGGTTCCATAAGAATTGATGATGTCTCCAAAAAAGAATACACTATTATCAAACTTACTTTCAATTTGGGGCATAAAGCATCGGAAGCTATAAAAAATGGAGGTCACACTAAACAAAAACCACATTGAAAGAAAAATATAAATAACTGGGTCTTCAGCGGCCACTTCTATTAAATGGTCAGAAAATTGAAAAAACACATTAATAAGGAGACCATAAAAAGAAAGCACTAAACCGGCCTTGATTTCTGAGGCTTTTATCAAATCCCTTAGGTAATTAATCAGATACCAGTAGTTATCAATAATATCTATACCAGAATCAAATTCAGGGATATCCTCCATCCCTTCTCCTTTTTTGACCATTACCTAATCTTAATTTTTAAAAATTTAATCCTTTAAATTCAAGATATTCTATGATTTAAACAAATCCTTTCGTTTTGATTTATGATTCAAAGGGTAAAATAAAAAAGGGCATTTAAAAAATGCCCCTTTCTCAATCAAACACTGATGATTATACATCATCGAACTTTCTATATATCAATAAAAGAAACTCCTGCACTGGTTCTGACTCAGTTTCCCAATTCAATTCGTTTACATAGCGTGAGTTCACAAGGTCAATTGCATCATTAAAATTTCGACATTCATCTATTGATTTTAATGCGTGGGTCAATAAATCTGAATTGCCATCGAAAAGCTCTTTGGTAAACATGAACCGTTGATTGATAGCAAGACTTTCAGACAAATCACCTATCACGCCTTTCATGCCGTTATAAGACTCCGAGGCAAACCTGCTTTTAAGTGCAGCAATATTTAGTGAAGCCCCATTTCCTCTATCGTTTGTTTTAGGAGTAGAAAATACCGGCTCCTCTTTTTCCAATTTAGGAGTTTCTTCTTTAATTTCTTCCTTCCCCTCATTTTTTGAAGGGGTATCTTCTGCAGCATCCATTTGATCAAAAAAGGAAGTCGAGGAATCATTTTCATGAGAAGCTGTGCTTTTCCTTGGCTCCTCTGTTGCGACAGATTCTCTGTATGCATCCAAGTTAAAGGCTTTGATATCACCGAAGGTGGCTAACAAAAGATTTTCTGACTCTAAAGAATCCTTTACTACTTGATAGTTGGCACTGATTGCTCTCAGGTATTCACTTTTATCATGACCGAATCCTGCCTTATCAATCAGAAATGTAATTACCCGATCATGCCATTTATAGTATTTTTTATTCTCTTTCAAATACTCATTAATTTTTCCTTCCGGAGCACCCTCTATTTCGGATTGGTAATACCATACTGGATCAGTCGCTAATTGGATAGATTGAATGACGGCCGTTTCTATCAAAGGTTCTATATGGGCCCGTTCCACTTTAATCCTTCTGGACAATACATTCATAAATTGGGTAAGGGCTTCATGAACAGCAATGTCTCGATAATCAAAATAAGGATTGCTTTTCAATTTGGCCAACTCATCCTGCCAAAGCTCAAATAGTCTTTTTATAATAAAAAAGTTTACTTGGGTACTGCTGGTCAATTGAATGATATCCTGACCCGTCATGTATTTTTTCGAAGCAAAAAACCCTTCGCACACGATGCTGGCGTATTCCTTGCCGTATTTTTCTAAATAATTGCTGTTAATTTGAATAGTCATTGGTTAGTCCTGTTTAAAAAAGCAACGAATAAATGTCCCGAATAGTCATTCAAAACTTATTTAATCGAGAAATTAATTCTAATGCAGCTCATTGTAAAGTTATTGAATTAATTCATGAAAATGGTATTGATTGGATGCATGCCTGTGGTAAAAAGGGACGATGTACTACTTGTAAGATCATTGTCATGTCTGGAAGTGAAAATTTGAGTCCCAAAACTCCCGCAGAAGAGAAATTTGAGAATCTTGGAAGGTTAAAAACCAATGAACGCTTATCTTGTCAAGCAGAATTGATCTCAGGTGAAGTGGTGGTTCGTGTGGCTGAAATCAATAAGTTTCCACATATAGAATATAGTAAATAAAGGTATGTTTATCGAACCTTCAATAGGAAGGAACAAATCTCCTGAAAGAAAAGGCCAAATAGAGGTTATTTGCGGCTCTATGTTTTCTGGCAAAACCGAAGAGTTGATCAGAAGGTTAAACAGAGCAAAAATTGCCCGGCAAAAAGTAGAGATTTTCAAACCATCAATCGATAAAAGGTACAGTGATTCAGAGGTTGTTTCACATAATGAAAATACGATACGCTCCACTCCTGTCGATTTTGCGGATGACATCCTTTTGCTCAGTGGGGATTGTGATGTAGTTGGAATAGATGAGGTTCAGTTTTTTGACAATGAAATAGTCTCTGTTGCGCAAAAACTTTCAAGACAAGGCAAAAGGGTGATATTGGCGGGATTGGATATGGACTTTGAAGGAAACCCTTTTGAACCCATGCCCAGCTTAATGGCTATAGCTGAATATGTGACGAAGGTGCATGCAATTTGTATGAAATGTGGTGATCTAGCGGCCTTTTCTTTAAGACTTTCAGACTCCAAACAAAAAGTGATGTTGGGAGAGAAAGAAGCCTATGAAGCAAGGTGTAGGAAATGTTTCTTCGAGGATAAAAACTAATGCTCCAAAAAACGTCGGGAATCGTATTAAGCTATATCCGCTACAAAGAGAGTAGCATCATTTGCAAAGTTTTCACTAGAGAGCTGGGTTTGAAGTCGTATCTAATCAATGGAGTAAGAAGTCAGAATAGTAAATCCAAAATAGCATTATACCAACCCATGACCTTATTGGACATGGTTGTGTATAATAAAGAAAGTACAGGCCTCCAACGGATATCTGAAGTCAAACTCACCCGAGCCAATCAATTAATCCCTTTTGATTTTAACCGAACCGGAATAGCCTTATTCATGACTGAGGTACTTACGAGGTCCATTTTTGAGAATTATCAGAATGAATACCTTTTTGATTTCCTGGAAAAAAGCATTATCGAATTGGATCGTCAAAAATGTTCTTTAAGTCATTTTCCCCTGGTATTTTTAATTGAGCATGCAAAATATCTAGGCTTTGCTCCCGAAAGTGCCAAAGAATTTTTAACAGAGAATCAAGGCCAACCCTTTAAATTAGAAGAGCTAGAGTCAGCCGAAAACTTCATTAATGAGTTAATTACTTCAAAATATGCTTGTGATGTCATGGTGCCTTTGTCTTTAAGAAGGAAATTAATGGATCACTTACTTGAGTTCTATAATCAACAATTGGAAAACAATCAAACCTGGAAATCCATGACTATACTTCGTCAGCTTTTAGACTGATCTAAAAACAATTAGAAAGAAAATGACAGTAAAGGAATAAAAATTTGCTAAATCCAAACCGATCCTTTAATATTGTGACGTAGCGTAGTTGTCTAAGTCAGCCCACTTTGACTTAAGTTTTTCCTGCAGACCATTTTTGCTCAGAAAATCAATTACGATCCCAAATACCGCATTTTACAAAATATTATTATTTCATACCCTCTTTATGTACAACATAGAAGAACTCAGAATCAGACTACTGTCTGAACTGAAGGAAATCGCAGAGGAACTGGGAGTTAAAAACCACAAGACTCTAAAGAAAGACGATCTAGTCTACGCGATCCTTGACCAGCAAGCTATCACCCCAGAAAAAGCATTGCCTAAAAAGAAACCGTCTGTTGCTGAAACCAAAGCTCCAGAGGAAGAGAAGAAAGCAGCACCAAGTGAAAAACCTGCTTCCGAAGAACCTGAATTCAAGCCTAAATTTAAAAGGCAAAATGTAACGGAGATCCCAAAAGAAAAGCCTGCTGAGAACTCGTCTTCGGAAGAACCCAAGAAGGTAGAAGCAAAAACTGAAAGAGCCCCTAAGAAGGAAGCTCCCGCCAAAGCTGAAACTCCTAAAGAGGATTCCGCCAAGGCAGAAGATGCCAAAACTTTTAGACCAAGAAGAAAGGTTTTTGACGAGAAGAGTAAAGAAGAAAATCCAAAAGCAGCTGCTCCTTCTCCAAAATCCAATGATAAGCCAGAGCCGGAGGTAGAACTTCCAAGAAGGAAAAACTTCAAATCTCAGGATGAGGTGATGGCACCTGCTGCTGAAACGACTCCACATTCGAATAGAAAGAGACCTTTTGTCAATGCCCGCGAATTTGACGGTGTCATTGTCAATGAAGGTGTTCTGGAAATGATGCAGGAAGGTTATGGTTTCTTAAGGTCTTTGGATTACAATTACCTAGCTTCTCCAGATGACATCTATGTATCACCAAGTCAGGTAAAACTGTTCGGTTTAAAAACCGGAGACCATATTAAAGGATCCATCCGACCTCCAAAAGAAGGGGAAAAGTATTTTGCCCTATTAAAAATTGAGACAGTCAATGGTAAAACCACGGATGAAATTAGAGATAGAGTACCTTTTGAGTATTTGACACCTCTTTTCCCTGAGGAAAGATTAAATCTTTCTACTTCTCCTGATAAAATGTCTACTAGAATCCTAGATTTATTTGCACCAATTGGTAAAGGGCAAAGAGGGATGATTGTTGCACAGCCAAAAACTGGTAAAACTGTACTATTACAGCAGATTGCAAACGCGATCACCAAAAACCATCCTGAAGTGCATTTGATGATACTTCTGATTGACGAAAGACCAGAAGAAGTGACGGATATGGCAAGATCAGTGAATGCTGAGGTGATCTCTTCCACATTTGATGAGACAGCAGACCGTCACGTAAAAGTGGCCAATATTGTGTTGGAGAAAGCAAAGAGAATGGTGGAAGTTGGTCATGATGTAGTGATCTTATTAGATTCAATTACCAGACTAGCTAGAGCCCATAACACAGTAGTTCCTAGTTCAGGAAAAATTCTTTCTGGTGGTGTGGATGCCAATGCGCTTCATAAACCAAAAAGGTTCTTTGGAGCTGCGAGAAATGTTGAGAATGGTGGTTCATTAACCATCATCGCCACCGCCTTGGTAGAAACAGGATCTAAGATGGATGAAGTGATCTTTGAAGAATTCAAAGGAACAGGCAACATGGAACTGGCCTTGGACAGAAAACTTGCCAACAGAAGAATCTATCCATCTATCGATGTATTGAGTTCTGGAACAAGAAGAGAAGATCTCTTGATGGACAAAGAAGAAATGCAGCGAGTATGGATTCTGCGTAAACTCATGAGTGATATGACTGCTCAGGAGTCCATGGAATTCTTGTTACAAAGAATGAAAGGAACCCGAGATAATGCTGAGTTTTTGATCAGCATGAACGGTTAACTTCTCAATTCCGGATCGATTTTAAAGCCTTTGATTTAATTAAATCAAAGGCTTTTATTTTTTGAGGAATAAAAATTCCAAATAGATTTTTCAGTAGTTATTCGACATTTTTTTGGAGGTAAATGTAAAAAATTGATATAGACTTTTTACATTTGAAAACCCTATGAAAGTACACCCTATCCACTGACATTCAATGAATTATGACTTAAATGTTAAGGCATATAATTTAAATTTCAGTTGACATCCTATTAGCTAGTTGTTTTAATTAATTCTGAAAGGATTTGGTCTTTAATCTCACCCTGATAAAGATTAGATTTTAAGTCTAAAGAATGCATCTAAAATATGCTCTTTGGGGCTTCAAGTTTTATTTGAATTTGAATGCTCTATTACGGTTTTCATTGCTTTCAATCACTTTTCTATGGAGTGTATTAGATTCTTCAGCTCAATATGCCAGGTCAGTTAGTGCAACTAAGACCTACACCACCAATGGAACTTTCACTATTACAGACCTGACTGATATCACAGGATACGACCCAACAAATGAGATTTTTGCAGTGGCAAATGTAGATATCTTATTAGTCGGCGGAGGAGGTGGCGGAGGAGGTGGCACTTCAGCCGGTGGCGGTGGTGGTGGAGAAGTTAAAGTCATCAACTTGGATTTGAACTTAGGAGCTGAATTAGTTATAACAATTGGGGCTGGAGGGAATGGTTCAGTAAACTCAAGCAATAGAGGAACTGTAGGAGGAAATACAATCGTTGTTTTAAATTCTGGAATTACAACCAGTTCGTTTAGAGCTAATGGAGGTGGATATGGAGGAGGTTCTGGCTCAAATAGAGATGGTGGTATTGGAGGTTCGGGCGGTGGTGCAGGTTCTAGGAAAACGCCCGCATCTCAAGCTGGTCCAGGTTCTGGAGGTGGAACAAGTTCGGGAGCTGGATCAGGAATCATTTATTTAAATTCTGGGGGAAACGGAAGTTATACTACGAGTGTTTTAGCAGCCGGGGCTGGAGGAGGAGGTGCAAATGGAACAGGGTCTTCTGGAATATCGTCTGCTTCTATTGGGCAGGGTGGAAATGGAGGAGATGGAATTACTCCGAATGGTTTTACAGGAGTTTTTGGAGCTGGAGGAGGTGGAACAGGCACTACAGCCGATGGAGTAGGTGGAAATGGATACGGTTCGTACGGTTCAGGAGGAAATGCTGGACCTTCAGGGGGAAGTAGAGGTGCTGATGGAGTGGTTGTGGTAAATATAATCTATAGAATCTTACCAGTTGAGTTTCTTTATTTTAATGCTGTTTATAATTCAAGAGACCGCAAAGGCATTTTGGATTGGGCGACTGGCAAGGAGTGGCAAAATTCTCATTTTGAAATTGAGCGAGCAGTAAATACAATCGATTATTGGGAAACTATTGGGAGAGTAGATGGAGAGGGTTTTGCTCAGGAAATTTCTACCTATTCTTATCAGGATGAAGATCTTCCTTTTTCAGGTGGAAATATTTTTTACAGATTAAAACAAATAGATGTAAATGGAAGCTTTAGCTATAGTAAAACCAAAGCTATCCAGTTAGACCCTTTGTTACCTTCTAATAAATGGAATCTTTATCCTAACCCAACCAATGGAGCCAATTTAAATCTAATATTAAATGACCCATCATCTATTTTTGACGAGCTAATAACTGTCTCAATTATTCAAATGAATGGGATAACCGACACTTTTTCAAGCTATAACCCTGATGAACTAACAACTATTATTCGGGAATATCTTCTTCGTTCCAAAAATGGGTTATACACTATAAAAATTAATTGGGGATCACATCAAGAATCTCATAAAATCCTTAAGGAATAAAACTAGTTAGCCCTTCCAATTTTATCAGAACAAACAAATCAATAAATGGTAGATTAAGAGGAGGAAGAATAAAGGTTCATTAAGCTAACACACATCGTAGGATGCTTTTTCAGCTGTAAACTCATAAAAAGTTGCCAAATCATCCTTAAGACCTAAATTGTAATAACTATATCCATTAATTTTTTCCCTATCCTAGATCAGGATTACTAAATCATATTCCATTTTCTCCCTTTAACTCCTAATTCATTGGTCATTGTCTAAAAAATGTTAGGCCAACAAGTGTGTTATTCAATTAGACAGTGGACACTAGGCTTCAGGTATAAGGAAGAGTTACAAGAATAAGAATGGAATTTATATTTCTACTTAATTTTAAAAAATAGGGAAGGCATTTATATCCTGACTAAATTTTAGACCACTTTTGAGTTTCCAAATTTTCAAAACATCTCATAACTAAATAATAAGTATTATTTGCATACAATTTAGTTAAAATAGAACATTATTTGTTTTTTATATAATTATAGATAGATTAGGCTCCATTTCTACTAATATTCAAAACAATGTTTTATATATACTCATATAAGTGAATCTTAAATGCATATATTTGTATTTTAAAATAATAGTTAAAAATTTCTATTGCCTATTTGAAACTTTACAAAAAAATCAAGGTTGGAAGACAATAATTTATTCTTGTCAATTTAACTCTTTAGTTTTAGCGGGAATGAATCTTTACTAATTGTAATTCAATAATTTATGTTCAATTTCTTTTAAACTAAAAAGCAACATAGTATATTTGAAATACATTTTAATGGATTCGAAATGTTTGTTACCAGATAATAATTAATGCGTCTGAAACACTTTTTACCTAAAATACTTTTTCAACCCATCTTTCTGCTTGGAATGATGCTTGGAATGGTATTTTCAAATTTTTTAGCAGCTCAGACACAGACAATTACAACACCTGGATCAGGGACTTTCACTGTTCCTCCAGGAGTGAAAGTTTTGAAAGTTGAGGCTTGGGGGGCAGGTGGATCAGGAGGAAATGACCGTGGTGGCGGTGGCGGCGGAGGTTCCTATTCAAGATCTAATATTTCGTCTCCATTTTTGAGTTCTTATCCATATGTTGTGGGTGCAGGAGCAAGCAATTCTAATGGAGGCTTATCTTCCTTTGGATCTGGTCCTATTTTAGTTTCTGCAGGTGGCGGAACAAAAGGGACTGATAATGGAAATGGTGGAGCCGGTGGTATAGCCACTGTAGGAAATGAATCTCAATTAGTAGGTTCAGCTGGGAATATTAAATCAGGAAGTTCTGGTGGCAACGGAGGAAATGCTGCTGGAAATGGTGGAACAGGAGGCGCTGGAGGTGCAAATACCATTGCAGGTACAATAGGTTCAAATCCAGGAGGAGGTGGAGGCGGTTCTGGTCAATCTAACACAACAAGACCAAGAGGAGGAAATGGTCAAATCAGAATTTCATATATAGCACTTACATCGGCGACAGGGACGGATAACCAAACAGTGTGTGAAGGATCTCCGATTACAGGCATAATCTATTCTGTTCCAACTGGTTCCACTGCAACAGTTACAAATTTACCTTCAGGTATTACCCCCTTTTTTACTAGTGGTTCTGGAATTCTTACCTTTTCAGGAACTCCAACAAGTAGTGGCACCTATAATATTAATATCACAACAGGATATGGTGTAACCCTTAGCACAACAGGCACTATTAACATTACTGCCGAAACAACAATAGACACTCATCCTATTGGCGCAACATATTGCAAAGATGATACTCCAGTCGATTTAACAGTTTTAGCAACCGGTACAGGAACTATTACCTATGAGTGGTTTTCAAATACTTCCAATAGTACTATCGGAGGAACCTCTGTGGGAACTGGAAATACTTATACTCCTCCTACAGACGTAGATGGAAGCAGGTTCTATTATGCTGTTGCTTCAAGCTCCGTCTGCGGGCAAGCCACGTCTGATGTCGTTGAAATTATCGTTACTCCTGAAACTACAATAGACTCTCAGCCTGTCGGCGCAACTTATTGCCAAGATGATACTCCAGTCGACTTGACTGTTTCAGCAACCGGTACTGGGACTTTTACCTATGAGTGGTTTTCAAATACTTCCAATAGTACTATCGGAGGAACCTCTGTGGGGACTGGAAATACTTATTCTCCTCCTACAGACGTAGATGGAAGCATGTTCTATTATGCTGTTGCTTCAAGCTCTGTCTGCGGGCAAGCCACCTCTGATGTCGTTGAAATTATCGTTACTCCTGAAACTACAATAGACTCTCAGCCCGTCGGCGCAACTTATTGCCAAGATGATATTCCAGTCGACTTGACTGTTTCAGCAACCGGTACTGGGACTTTTACCTATGAGTGGTTTTCAAATACTTCCAATAGTACTATCGGAGGAACCTCTGTGGGGACTGGAAATACTTATTCTCCTCCTACAGACGTAGATGGAAGCATGTTCTATTATGCTGTTGCTTCAAGCTCTGTCTGTGGGCAGGCCACGTCTGATGTCGTTGAAATTATCGTTACTCCTGAAACGGTAATAGATACTCATCCATCTTCTATAGACCAAACTCAATGTATTGGTGTTGGATTTAATCAATTACAAGTATTAGCAAGTGGAACTGGAACACTAACTTATCAGTGGTACAGTAATACGACTAATTCTATTTCCGGTCCAGAGGTAACACCTGTAGGAACTGACTCTCCAAATTTTACTCCCCCTTCAACAACTGTCGGTACACTTTACTACTTTGTAGAAATAACAAGTGATTGTAGTACTTTGACTTCTGATGTTTCAGGTGCAATTACTGTTAACCCTGCTACTTCCATTGACTCTGAAAACCTTTCAGCGCAATCAGCTTGTATTGGACAGACATCATTTTCTCCAATATCCATTTCAGCAAGTGGTACAGGTACCCTAAATTATCAATGGTATAGTACCTCTACACCAACTAATTCAGGGGGGACTCCTGTTGGGTCAAATTCCTCATCTTATACACCGGATGCCTCTACCTTAGGCACTTTATACTATTATGTTGAAGTTTCAAGTGATTGCGGGCCTACTGTTACTTCAAATATTTCAGGAGCGTTCATTGTAGACCCTATAACGGCTATAACTACTCAACCAGATAATTCAGATAGAGTAGAATGTTTTGGAGATGGTTTTAATCCTTTATCAGTAGTAGCAGAAGGCGGAGATTTAACATACCAATGGTATTCTGTGCCAACACAAACAAATTCGGGGGGTACTGCAGTAGTTGGTGCCACATCAGCTACATTCACACCACCTTCTTCAACTGAAGGTATTTCCTATTATTATGTTGTGGTTACTGGAAATTGTGGAATAGAGACTTCTTCAGTCTCAGGAGAATTTAGAGTAAACCCTCCTAAAACTGTCATCGATATAAACCCATCCACTTCTGATGAAACAGAGTGTTTAGGGGATCCATTTCCAACATTATCTGTTTTAGCCTCTGGGGAAGGCACAGTAACTTATCAATGGTACAAAAATACTACTCCAAGCAATACTGGTGGAACGTTGATACCAAGTGCGATTAGTGAGGATTATACTCCTCCTTCGGATGAGGTTGGAACCTATTATTATTATGCTGTGGCATCCAGTAATTGCGGAACCATACCAACAGATGTATCGGGAGCATTTACAGTTACTCCTCTAACAGAAATAGAAAATGAGAGTCTAGCTGGCCAAACCATTTGTGATGTTGAAACCTTTAACCCTATTTCAGTAAATGCTATTGGAACAGGAACTATCCATTACCAATGGTACAGTAATTCAACTGCATCCACAACCGGACCGGATGTAACTATGGTTGGAACGGACTCTAATACATTTACTCCACCTACTACAGCTCAAGGAACAACCACATTCTATTTTGTAGAAGTTTCAAGTGATTGTGGACCAAATGTGATATCTAGTACTTCGGGAGCATTTACGGTTAGTATAGATAACACAGCCTCAACTCCTTCTTCGGATCCAACTCTTTGTATCAATACTCCGTTAGCTGATATTACTATTGCTACTACTGGTGCTACGGGAATTTCAAATGATGGGGACAATACAGGTATAAATGGTTTACCTGCTGGGGTATCAGCCTCTTGGTCAGGCGACATTATTACTATTTCGGGGAGTCCTTCCGAGTCAGGAACCTTTAACTATGCTATACCTTTGATTGGAGGATGTGGAATAGTAGAAGCTACAGGAACAATTACTGTGACTCCAGACAATACAGCTAACATACCTTCTTCTGAACCAACGCTTTGTATTGATACTCCTTTAACTGATATCACAATTGCTACTACTGGTGCTACCGGAATTTCAAATGACGGGGATGATACAGGTGTTAATGGTTTGCCTGTGGGGGTATCGGCCTCATGGTCAGGTGATATAATCACAATTACCGGAACGCCTACTGAATCCGGAACTTTCAATTATTCAATTCCTTTGACAGGAGGATGCGGAATAGTGAATGCGACGGGCTCTATATTTGTCACTCCTGATAATACAGCTGGAGCCCCTTCTTCTGACCCAACACTTTGCATCAATTCTGCTCTTACAGATATTACCATTGCTACTACAGGAGCAACTGGGATTTCTAATGACGGAGATGACACAGGAGTGAACGGATTACCTGCAGGTGTATTAGCTACTTGGTCAGGTGATGTAATAACTATATCTGGAACACCTTCTGAGTCAGGCACCTTCAATTATTCTATTCCATTAACTGGAGGATGCGGAACAACACTTGCTACTGGAACCATTACAGTCACGCCTCTAGCAACTGTAGGCCCTACTTCAGTAGCTTATCCAAGTGTCTGTATAAGTAGTCCAATATTGACACCATTTACACAATCTACTAATGGTGTTACGGGTATAGGAACGCCCGTTGGATTACCAGATGGTATTAATGCATCATTTGATATAAATACTGGCTTAATTACTTTTTCAGGTACTGCAACTAGTCCAACAATTGGAGCACAAACCTATAGTATTCCCTTAATCGGTGATTGTATCAATGGATTAGAGGCTACGGGAACCATCGAAGTTTCTCCAGACTATACCTTAACTGCTGTCACTTCAGTTTCAGCAACTACAATAGGTGGATCTGCCACAATAACTATGTATGGAGATCCTACAATTTTATCGAATGGCACCTATGAAGTTGTATATGAAATTGCAGAAGGTGCAGGTTCTTTTACTCAAGTTGGTCCAGTCAATGTATCAGTAAATAATGGAAAAGGTAGTTTCCTAACGAATGCAATCAATGATAATACCGAAACATATACTGTTAAAATCTTAAGTCTCAAGAAAACAACAGATCAGTGTACAGTAACTTTACCTGATCCTCCTACAACTTACTTTGGAATTTGTGCAGCAGTATATTCTACCAGTAGTACATTCTATGTTCCTGCAAATGTATATAGTATAACTATTGAAGTTTATGGCGGTGGTGGCGGTGGTGGTAAAGGAAACGCTGCCGTTGGTGGTGGTGGCGGTGCATATTCTATACGTACTAATATTCCAGTTACCCCTGGAGAACCATTGGGTGTTATTGTAGGTGCTGGTGGTTCTGAAAATACAAATGGCGGTATGTCTTATGTTACAAGAGACTCAAATATTTCTGACCAACAAGGAAATAGCCTAGTTTATGCCGGGGGTGGTAATAGCGGTCTTTCGACATCATTTGCTAAAGGAGAAAGTGGTAATTATGACACAAGGCACTCAGGAGAGGATGGGACAAACTCAGTAGGTAATAAAGGAGGTGACGGCGGCGGGCCACTTGGAGGTATAGGCGGTTCTGGTGGTACCTCAGGAACGGCCGGTAAATCACCAGGAGGTGGCGGGGGTTCATCAAACGGAACAGGATTTAAAGGAGGTAATGGACTAGTTGTTATTTCTTATTCTTGTCCTGACGCAGATGACACCGACTGTATAACTGTTATTGATGATGGGTCAAAATCAGGAAACACAGTTATCGAGTATACTTGTGATGGTACTTGGACGGCACCTGAAGGATTATCTGAGTTCACTGTATATGTAGGAAGTGGCGGAGGTGGTGGCGGAAGTGGCGAAGGTTCTGGTGGAGGTGGTTCTGGTGCAATGATTGTTCAAACCTTCTCTACTACAAATCCATATGGACTACCTGTTGGAACTACTTTTGGACTTGAAGTTGGACAAGGGGGACCTGGTGCTGGAGTAGGTGAAAGACCTGGTACTAATGGTGAAGCATCTGAATTTACAGGGGAAATTGATGGAAATTCAATTGATATCTTTGTATCAGGTGGAGGCGGTGGTGGATCCCAAATTGTTAACGCTGGAGGTAACGGTTCTTCTGGAGGTGGTGGTGGAGCAACTCCTGCACCAAATAAGTCTTTTGGATCAGGCGGAAATGCTATTCCACTTACTTATTCAGGAACTCCCGATGTGATATACAATGGCAATGCTGGAGGAAACGGGGATTACAATGATCCACAAAATGCAATTGCCGGTGGTGGTGGTGGTGGACTTATTCCTTGGAAACCAGCTCCTGCTGAAGATGGTCAGCACGGAAAAGCAGCCGGAGCCGGTCAAGGAGAAGGTGGTAGAGGAGGAGATGCAGTAACACTGAGCCTTGGAGACACTATAAGATATTATGGTGCCGGTGGTGGAGGTATTGGTGAATATTTTAATGGAACAGAAAAAATTGGAGAAGGAGGGAAATCCTTAGTAGATGAAACCAAATTAGGAGGAGATGGAAATCTTGATATTTTAAATACAAATGGGATAGGTTATTCCGGAGTAGATAAAACTGGATCTGGTGGAGGCGCTGGATATAATGGCGGAGGTAAAGGAGGAGATGGAATCATTTACATTGTTTTCAAAAACTTCAAAATCCTCCAAGTAGAATACCTCTATTTTGAAACGAAGTTTGATGAAGTTAACCGTAATGGGCAACTATCTTGGGCAACCTCTAAGGAATGGGCAAATGCGAAATTCGAAGTAGAAAGATCCATTGGGGACGCCAACAATTGGGAAAAAATAGGAGAAGTAGCAGGTCAAGGATATAAGGATAGCCAAACTGATTATACCTTTACAGATACTCAACTCCCAGGTTATGGAGGTAATATTTTCTATCGATTAAAGCAAGTGGATTTTGAAGACACGTTTACTTATAGCGTCACTAGAGCCATCCAAGTTCCAAGCTTGAAGGGTGAGTCCAATTGGATCATCTATCCTAATCCTAGTGAACTGAGATCAAATGTAACAGTCGGTTTAATCAATCCATCCAATTATCATGATGAACCAATCATTGTTCGAATTTCAGATGTAAGAGGGATTAATGTTAGTTATTCTGCTAATTCTGTCGAAGAAGTAAACCGAGCTGTAAATTCCTATCTGGAAACAGCCATCTCTGGAATGCATATTGTCCAACTTATTTGGGGAGATCAGAGTGAACAACTCAAATTAATACGGAAATAAAAACATCTAAAAAATCCCCCTTTAATCAAGTAGATCAAAGGGGGATTTTTATTTGTCTTGAATAGAGTATTACTCTTCTTCTTCCCTTCTTTTTGGCACCTTTGGCTGACCTAAACCTAGACTTCCTTTTAGTCCACTAAATGTAGCTCTCCACCAACCTCCAAAAATGAATTTGGATTTATCTCGCTCATTATAAATTGTGGCCGTTACTCGTTTATTGAAAAATTTTCTGGGATTAGAATTCTTGGTTATCGTGTTTGCAATAAAGGTCATTAAGTTGAGCTTCCCTGTACCCCGCTCCAAGGTTAAACTATCCAAAAATTCGATTTTCAAATCTTCATAATGGAAATTCATCTTCCCTTGCGCTACATCATCATTTACCTTGAAATTCCATTCCCCATCAGTTACTCTCCCATCTAACACCCTTACAAACACACCCCTAGAAAGCATATTATTTAGAGTGGTCAAATCCAATTCACCCAATGAGATATCCACTTCCATCGGATAGGGATCATCATAAAATAAGGTCGCCTCTAGCTGAACATCCCCTTGCCCCATCAATTTACTGGTAGCATGTAATTTCGTACTCATAACTGGGTAATCTTGCTCACTCTTCGTTAAAATAAAGGGAGCCAATTTTGCATCAACTTGATTAAAAGAAATCATCCCAGGTAGCATGGACTTAGGGCCAAACTCTTCATACCTGATTAGGCCACCGTTCACTTTTACCGAATCAACCTCCAAATCAATTGGTGAATTCCTCATCAAGGCTTGTGGCATGGGTTTATAGACACCTTCTTTTATTGGTAAGCGTTTATCTCTAAACACATCCAAACTCAAGCTATCCAAAATTAAGCCCTGAGCCCTTACTTTATTATTCAGGAAATACTCATTAAAATCAATATTCAATAAAGTGACCTTTTTTATTTCTGCATCGATCGCATCGGATTGAAAACCTTGTTGGTTCAAATAATTATATCTCCCAATTGTCGGACCTACTTTGATATCCTCTACTATTAGATCATCATCTAGCAAACTAAGCTTTCCTATTTCAACTCTATTGAGACTATCGGAACTATAATACACGTAGTTTGTCAAGGATAAACTATGGTCTCTTTCCAGTAGGAACTGTGGACTTATTTTTTGATCCTTCCCTATCAAATTAAAATTCAGTTCCGCCAATTCCACATTTACCCCATCAAAAGCCAGATGCTCAATGGGACCTAATTCCTTATTATATAAAGTAAACTTGCCATTTTGAACGAGGATATCTTGCAAAAGTACGGTTTGAATTAACCCTTCTTTATTTTTTGGTTTTACAGGCTTGGCCTTTACTTCTTTTTCCGCAGAATCCAAGTAAATGTCAATTACAGGGTTGACTAAGGATAACTTAGTCATGTCAAAAACCCCTGTCTCCTGGATTTCCTTTAAAGTATTATTTTGAAGTGATAGACTTTCAATTCTTGCTGATATAATGGGAGATCCAGGAGCTATTGTCGTGCTTTTTGGAATCACTTGAAAATTGGAAAAAATAGTGGCATCTACAGAATTATCTACATTGACACTTGAAAACTGGATGGTATGAATACTATCTGGTAGCGCAAAAGAAAAATCCTGAAGGGATAGATTTATTTGAGAAAAAAGGCCTGATAAATCTTCTTTGGTATTAGCTGTAGAATCAAAATTGAATCCAAGAATACCTAAATCAAAATTTGTTTGAATGGACTGGGCCTCATTGGTACCTGATCGAAAGTTAATCCCCAAAGTGGAATTCACTGCTTCAATTGAATCGATTTTTATTAATTCAATTGATTTTGGGAGAGATTTTTTCTGCTCATTTTCCTCCTTCTCCTCCTGTTCATAATCCTTATCAATTTCAATATTGATCCTCCCCCCTGTCACTTTTAATTTATTCAAATCAAGAACATTTTCAAAAAGAAAAGATTCAATATCCACCCCATTGAATGCCACTTGTGGCAAGTCTAAAGAAAGTGCAAGCTTATTTTCCAAGTCCGGACCAGGGACTAGTTCCAAACTATCAATTATGATCGATTGGTCAATCGAGTTGAAACTTAAATTATTTGTAGTTGCTCGATAATTTCCTCCAGCAAGATTAAAAGCATAATTTTTTAACCTAAGATCGATTTCTTCAGAGAAAAACGTTCTATCCCCTTCTCTTTCATATCCAGTATTATCCACATAAAATCCTTTCAGTTTTAAGGATAAATTGTCCTCCTGAAAAGCTATATCCTTAGGACCGGAGAAATTCTCATATTTTATTATTCCTTCTGAAAAGCTCAGAGAATCAATTTCTATTACATTAAAATAGGAAGTGAGTAAGTTCTTGATTTCAACGCTGGACTCTAAAGATGCTGATGAATTTGAGCTCCGCTTTTTTCTAAACCTAGACATGAACAGTTCAGGTTCAGGAATCAAGATTTGTTGAATTATTAACTTTTCCTCCTCGAAAGCAGCTCTCATATTAAAACCTTCCGCCCTAAATTCAGGAATTCGAATATCCAGAATCACACTTTTGCCATATGCATCCAATATTTGCTGGACTTGATTTGGATTTTCAGGACTTATACTTAAACCACTGATAGACAAAAGGGAATCTTTTGAATCAATGGTCACATGATCAGCTTTAAACTCATGAAGGTTATCCCGAAGTTTTAAACGATATTTCTCCAAACTGAGAACTACATCTTTTGCAAAAAGGAAATCACTGATTGATTTGGTTGAATTAGGTTGGAAAAAAACCTCATCCAATTCTAGGCTAAATCTTTCAAATCCAATATCATTAGTTCTTTCTCCAGCTTCATTTTTAAATTGAACCTCCCCATCATTTAAATCAAACTTTCCGATTTTTACATCAGAAAGGTATCCTTCCAATAAATCCTTTATTGAAACGTTTTGAGAGGGTTGGTTTTCTTTTTTTCTACGCTCTACAAATTCCACTTTAGGAGAATTGAGCATTAATTCATCCATTTCAAACTTCCTTTCATTATACAATAATTTTAGGTTAGCCTTGGTTAAAGCTACTTTAGGAAGAAAAATTCGTATGATATGGTCTGGGTCTTTTTCTTGAAGAGCTCCTTCCCTTGGCTGAAAACTTACATTGTCAACCTCTATTTCATCTTTGAATGAAGAAACACTGATTTTTTCACCCCTGATCAAATGAACCTCATCAGACAAATACAAGCTTGCATCTCTGATTTCCATAGATGCATCTTCCCCATAAAAAAATTGGTTCTGCTTTTTTGATTCATCATCTCCTAAATAGAATTCAATCATTTTAAAGTCCAATCCTTCAATGTCAATCCTATTTTTTAAGGTGTCAATCGCATTGGAGGTAATGAATTTGCCATCATTAATAGAAAGCTCCTTTACATAAATTGATTCTAACACTCCGTCGATCAGCTCATTCAAATCACCTCTAGAAGTACTGTCTTTATCTGCCTTCGTCAACCTCTCTACTTTAAAAAGAGGATCCTCCATGACAATTTCGTCTACTAAAAGTCTTGAGGTCATGAACGCTTGATTTAAATCTACATTTCCAATCCGCAAAGCATTGAGCTTTGCTGAGTAGTAAGCCTTGCTTTCTTTCTTTTTATCCCCAGACAATTCGAAATTTCTAAGATCAACCTGATTGGTCAAAGAACTGATAAAGACCTTATCTGCAGTAATCTTATGAACATTATCAGGCAAAGGAAATAGTACATTCTCTAAATCAAATTCAAACCCCCTCGCATTAAAAGGTGTTTCCCACTCCTCTTGTGTGGTCAAATTAATATCCCTGACAAGTAATTTGGTGTTATTTGCCTCTAAAGAACTTTGACTTAAAAAATTTAGAAAAAACAAATCCGCATGGTTGATTTCCAGTGATCGGACCACCAACGCATTTAACTTCATTTTTTCAATACTCTTTTTCACTTCCTCCTCCAGTTCCTTGACAGGAGATACTTTATTGATTTTTACCGAGTCCACTTGTTGCAGATTTCCAGACCTATCTTCTGGTAAATCCATGTTAATATTTGGATTGTCAAACTCTAATTTGCCTATGTAAAAAATGTTTTCCGAAAAACTATACCAGAGTCCTTTAAACGCGAGTTCATCCAATGTAAAGTCAAATAAAGTCTGCCCTGGTTTAGCAACCACACCCTCAACAGGCTTCATAATTATTCCATCCAAAAAAACGCCCCTTCTAATAAGGGAAAAATTAATTCGGTTGAATTCAATTTGATAAACATCATCAGTAGCATCGTTAATCTTGTTTCTTGCCCAGTTAGACAACAATAGATTAGAACCGAAATAGAAAACAAATTCTAAAAACAGGAGCCCTAAAAAAGCAATCATTATCCATTTCAGTAGTTTTTTCCGAAATGGGTGAGCTGATTTTGTATGATGGACTTTTTCTGACATTCAAGGTAATTTAGACCTAAAATAGCCATTATGAATGATATTACACCATTCAAAATTTTTCTATTAAATGAAAAAAGCAACACGATGTGTTGCTTTTAGTTGCTGTAGGAGAAGGATTCGAACCTCCACGAGGCAGTTAGGCAATAGTCCGGTTGAATTACGCTTTATACTGGATTCCTCACCCCCGAGACAGGAGGGCTTGTCTGCCAATTTCAACATCCTACAATAATTAAATAGGTAAAATAGGTTTGAGAACAGATAAGTATATATACTTTATGTTTTAAGAACCCTGCAGATAGGAAGCAGAAGTGAAAAAATATTCATTTATGCTTAATGAGACTTTTTGGGTTTTTTGTTCAATTCTTTTAATTGACTGCTCAAAATTAGAAATACCATTGGTTTATTAAAATTTTGACAAAAAATTATTTTATTTTTTACATTAAATTAATTTAAATGTTATTTTTTTTGATAATTCGAAAAATATCGACTTTTATTCTAAGGCTTTTTTATCAATTTGATAATGTTCTATTAGACCCATACTATACAATTTTATCTATTGTATAAACATACATTGACAAAAGATATTCTATGCTGTAAAAAATAAGGCATAAAAAAAACCATGAAACAAAATTTCATGGTTTTAGTCAATTAACAATAAACCCAAAATAACCTGCTGTAGGAGAAGGATTCGAACCTCCACGGAGTAGTTAGGCAAATTTACGAGCTCGCTAAATGCTTTATCCCATGACCTCCACCCCCGAGACAGGAGGGCTTGTCTGCCAATTTCAACATCCTACAGTATGTGTCGATAGAGATCTTTTATCTCTGTTGATGATTCAAATATAGGCACACTCAGCTTATTTTTGCAAATTATATAAAAAATAAACTGAATTTTTACAGTATTTTTAATGAAAACGATTGAAATATATAAATATGTAAATTAATGATGTGAAATGAGGTATGATTTTAACGATTTTTCAATCTTTAGGAACCGTATTATCATTTCTGATTAAAAAACATGTTTTTATTGCCGTTTTAGCAATATTTTGACCATTTTATTAAATATTAGATCAGTTATTCTCATTCAAAATTCACATATGATTCCCATTTATCTAAAACAGACTTAAAATCTGAAGGAAGTGGAACCTCAAAATAGAGCTTTTCTTTGGTGATAGGATGTATAAAACCCAGAGACTGAGCATGAAGTGCTTGTCTTGGCATTAAGTCAAAACAGTTCTGGACAAAGGTTTTGTATTTAGAAAATTGGGTACCCTTTCGAATTTTATCTCCTCCATACATGGCATCATTAAATAATGGATGTCCTAGATACTTCATATGAGCTCTAATCTGATGGGTTCTTCCGGTTTCTAAATTGCATTGGATTAAGGAGACATATCGTAAGCGCTTCAAAACCTTCCAATGTGTTACTGCATGTTTTCCTTGATCTCCTTCAGGGAAAACATCCATCACCTTTCTGTTTTTTGCACTTCTTCCTACATTCCCCGTAATCGTACCTTCATCTTCATTCGGCTCTCCCCAAACCAAGGCTATATAGGTTCTATCTATGGTATGATGAAAAAACTGACTGGCAAGGTGGGTCATTGCTTCTTCGGTTTTGGCTATTACCAAAAGACCAGAAGTATCCTTATCAATCCGATGGACCAATCCAGGCCTACCGGTATTACCTTTCATTTCAGGAAGATTCTCGAAATAATAAACTAGCCCATTCACCAGCGTTCCTGACCAATTTCCATGTGCAGGATGCACCACCATCCCAGGAGGCTTATTTACCAGCAATAAATAAGGATCTTCATATATGATATCCAATGGAATATTTTCAGAATATACTTCCGTTTCCTTTGGAGGTTTTTCTAACATTACACGAATATCATCCAGAGGCTTAATTTTATAATTGGCCTTAGTTGGACTTCCATTCACTAATACGGAACCAGCATCGATGGCTTGTTGAACTTTATTCCTTGTAGCATTAGCTATCTTCTCACTTAAGAATTTATCTATCCTAGTAAGAGTTTGTCCCTTGTCAATAATAATCCGATAATGCTCAAACAATTCAACTTCCTCATCTTCGAAGTCTTCTTCAGGATTTGTATTCATAATGCAAAAATAGGAGGATCAAGCTTAACTTTGCCAATATCTCTAAAATGAACCCAATGCTTACTCCAAATGAAGTAATGAACCAGGCTATTCAACATCGCCTTTTAAGGGAAAAAGGAGTGACACTTTCCATTAAAAGATTAGATTTAGTTCATCCTCAAGTATCTGGGAATAAATTTTTTAAACTAAAATACAATATCGAAGAAGCGCTTTCAAAGGGTCATCAAACCTTACTCACCTTTGGAGGTGCCTATTCCAATCATATCGCGGCCACTGCATTTGCTGCCCAAGAAGCGGGGCTCAAAGCTATTGGAATCATCAGGGGAGAAAACATCCAACCTTTAAACCCTACCCTGGAATTGGCTCAATCACTTGGAATGATTCTTCATTTTGTTTCAAGAGAAGAGTATAGAAAAAAAACGGAGGAGCAATTTCAATTGGATCTGTCAAGAAAATTCGGAGATTTCTATTTAGTCCCAGAAGGAGGCACGAATCAACTTGCCATAAAAGGAACTCAAGAAATTCTAACTCCTGAAGATTATAGCTTTTCACAAATCGTGACTGCCATTGGAACTGGCGGAACCCTTGCTGGTTTGGCTGCGACTATAAAGAAGCATCAATCCCTAATTGGAATCTCTTCACTCAAGGGAACTTTTATCCATCAAGAAATTCAGAGCTTAATTGAATTTTATAAAATCGAACCAAAAGGTTCTCTTACTATTTTTGACCAATACCATTTTGGGGGATATGCAAAATACAAGCCCGGCTTGATCGATTTTATATGGATGTTTTATCAGGAATTTGGAATAGTCTTGGACCCAATTTATACAGGAAAGGCCGCTTTTGCCATGTGGGATTTAATCCAAAACAATTACTTTCAAAAAGGCTCCTCCATCTTATTAATTCATACTGGAGGCATTCAAGGAAATCTCGGATTCATGGAAAGAACGGGGATCAACCTTCCTATTCTTTCAAAGTAAAATAATCATCAGACTCTTGGGGATGAATTAACAGCACATTTGCCAAAACCAACCTCACCAATGTTTTGGAAGCCAAAAATTTTGGGATTTTGGCAATTTTTGAAAACTCCCGAACTGAAATTCTTTGTTTTTCTTCCAGAGTTTTAAGCAGAATCTCCTCTTTTCTACCATAAGTAAAAACGACATCCCTTGGGTTTTTACTCTTTTTCAAAATCTCCCAAACTTCAATACTAGCTTGTACGCTCCTATCTGCTACTCTAATAAAAGACTGCCTTTTTTTATCAATTTTTAAATAATGGGGCCGACTTTGACTTTGTTCTAATTTAAAAACTGCAACTCCTTTTTTAGAATTAATAGGTAGAACAAACAATTCATAATGAAGGGCTGGAAAAATCAATTCCTTAATTGCTTTTTCCATCACATAAACTTCCTCCTCAATAAAACGCTGGCCTGAAACGGTTCCGTCATCATCCACTCCAATCATCACCACCCCACCAGCAGTATTCGCCAAGGCAATAAATTCTCTGACTATCTTTTCTGGATAAGCAGCCTTCTTTTTAAATTCAATTTTTAAGCCCTCCCCTTTTGCAGCAAGACTTTTCACCTCTTGAAGGGTCATCATTTATTTCTGTAATTTTCAATTTCCAGGGCCTCTTGATAGCTCTTCCAATCTCTTCTTTTGAGATTGCCACTCGTCCCTTAATCTTGCAGCCTCCATGAAGTTAAGTTCTTTGGCCGCTTTTTCCATTTGCTTTTGTGTTTGCAGAATCAACTTTTCAAGCTTGTCCTTACTTAAATATTGAACAACTGGATCAGCTGCCATAGTACCTTCACCAGGCATTGGCTCCACATAAATTTTAGCATTCTTTTTCGAATCAGCCACTTTTGTCTGACCCATAATCTTATCCCTTGATTTAATAACGGTAGTTGGAGTGATTCCATTTATCTCGTTATACTCAATCTGGATAGCTCTCCTTCTCTTAGTTTCATCAATAGCCATTTGCATAGAAGGAGTAATTTTATCCGCATACATGATTACGCGACCTTCCTGATTTCTCGCTGCTCTGCCAATTGTTTGCACCAAACTTCTTTCGTTTCTCAAAAAACCTTCTTTATCGGCATCCAAAATTGCGACTAAAGAAACTTCAGGCAAATCCAGCCCTTCTCTAAGCAAATTCACTCCTACCAATACATCAAAAATCCCAAGACGCAATTCTCTTAGAATTTCAACTCGGTCCAATGTTTTCACCTCAGAATGGATATACCTGGATTTCACACCAGCTTTTTCAAGATATTTTTGAAGTTCTTCAGCCATCCTTTTGGTCAAAGTAGTAACCAAGACACGCGCTTCTTTCTTGATCGTTTGATCAATTTCCTCCAATAGATCATCAATTTGATTTTGGCTAGGCCTCACATCAATAGTCGGATCCAAGAGGCCAGTTGGTCTAATGATCTGTTCTACCACCACCCCTTCCGTTTGCGACAATTCATAATCTGCCGGTGTTGCAGACACATAAACTATTTGATTGGTCAGGTCCTCAAATTCATCAAATTTGAGTGGTCTATTATCCAAGGCAGAAGGTAACCTGAACCCAAAATCCACCAAATTGACTTTACGTGATCTATCTCCTCCCCACATGGCTCTTACCTGAGGAATAGTTACATGGCTTTCATCCACCACTAACAAGAAATCATCAGGAAAATAATCGATCAAACAGAAAGGTCTAGTACCGGGCAATCTTCGATCAAAATACCGTGAGTAATTTTCCACACCAGAACAGTAGCCTAGTTCCCTAATCATTTCCAGATCAAATTCTGTCCGTTCTTGAAGTCGTTTTGCCTCCAAGAATTTCCCTTCTTTTTCAAAGAAATTCACCTGATCCACCATGTCATGCTGTATTTCATGAATGGCAGTGTTGATGGTATCTTTTCCTGTCACAAATAAATTTGCCGGAAATATGGAAATGATTTTTTCATCAGAAAGCTTTTTCCCTGAAGCAGGATCAATTCTTTGAATCGCTTCAATTTCATCACCCCAGAAAAAAATTCGATAACCAAAATCAGCATAGGCCACAAAAATATCAACAGTATCCCCTTTGACCCGAAAGGTACCATGCGTCAAATCTTGCTGAGTCCTACTATAAAGAATATCCACCAATTTAAATAGTAATTGGTTCCTTGGTATGCGATCACCTTCTTGGAGGCGAATCACATTTTTGCCAAATTCCTCTGGATTACCAATACCATAAATACAGGACACGGAAGCAACGACAATGACATCTCGTCTTCCTGAAAGCAAACTGGATGTAGCACTTAATCTTAACTTTTCAATTTCATCATTGATAGAAAGATCTTTCTCTATATAAGTACCCGAGCTTGGAATGAAAGCTTCTGGCTGGTAGTAATCGTAATAGGAAATAAAATATTCAACAGCATTGTCTGGAAAAAACTGCTTGAATTCTCCATACAACTGAGCCGCCAATGTCTTATTATGGCTGAGTATAAGCGTCGGCTTCTGTACTTGTTGGATGAGGTTAGCAATCGTAAATGTTTTTCCCGAGCCGGTTACACCTAGTAGCACTTGAGACTTTTCGCCTGAATTCACCCCTTCGGTCAGCTTTTCAATTGCCTTAGGTTGATCTCCTGTGGGTTGGTAGTCTGATGTCAATTTAAATTCCATAGCTCAATCTTAAGTCCTATAACAGTTAATAACCCCTTAAAAGTTTTCCAGATGGAATATTTCAGACAAGTGGTGTCTTATAACGCGCTATATTATAATAAAGATAATTGGTCCTTAGAATGATGACCAACATAATCGGAATCAAACTAGGATGAAAAGATTGCCAGCCTAAAATCCAAAACACCACCGCAGCATCAGCCAATATCAAGGCTGTCAAGAGATAATTTCTGAGCCATGGTTTCAAAGACTTTGAAAGTAAGCCTGGAATTAAAGCTAAATGCCCTGGGAAAGCCCATAAAATATTCCAATTCCATTTGGTAGAAGGGATATCTGATCCAATCCAAAGTAAACTCATGACTAATCCAAGAAGCCCTAAGATTCCAAAAAAGACTAGGTCAAACCCAATAAAAAGCCTTTTCCTTTTAAACCCAATGAAAGTTGTTGCAGTAAATAGTATAGCGATAATCCAAAAGAGAAGATAGGGATTAAATAGACCCAATGAATTTTCTTTTGGGGCAAAATCAAGAATTACTCGTTCATTTTTTACCAGGGGCCTTGTAGGCCCATCACCTTGTATTTCTGCTCTAGAAAATGCCTGCTCCATGTAATCTGGAAGAAATTGCTCCTCTCGTGGAGTCGCATCAACATCGAGACGCGATCCTAAAGCAAGATCAATCCCCAAATCAGACCAAGGCATATAAAAAACTTTTTCATCAATCAATTGCCGGAACGTCTTCTCAATAGACTCCTGTTCTTCATCGTGCCATATCAATTGATCCCCTACAATAGTCTCTATGACATCTCGAATCCGAGTAGCACAGTTATCATAGAAAAAATCGTATCGGTAATTACGGTTTTGAGGAAGGTAATTGATCTCTAAAAATTCAACTAAGGCGGTCTTCTGTTGCTGATTCAAATCAAGCTCCAATTCCCGCATGGATCTTTGAAAATAATTATACTCTGCCAGAAACCGATCAAAGGTTGATACGGATAGAAAATAATCCAACCTACCTCCTGCAAATTTTAACACGAAGTTAGGAGCTCTAAAATCAAAGGTCCCATAATTATAAACTTGATCCCTTCCAGTCTCTAAATTGACTACTCGAATTGCACTGTGACCAAAAGAACTATAAATCTCTTCTCCAGGGTCACACGTGAGCAGACTTATACGGTACTGCTGGGCAAACCCTTGTAAATTTCCACCAATTAGAAATAGCCACCCAAGAATCAAGTAGAAGAAGAACTTCTTTTTCAATTTCATTTTTAGTATATTAATTGTGCTTTTTTAATAGTTGATACATGCTAGCAAAGGCTACATACCATCCAAAATGGATTTTTTTTCAGTCAGCCGAATATACAGGTTTCTTCTGTCAGTTGTATTTCATAATGCCCATTGGCACGATCTCTTCTAATCCTGACACCTCCACTCCTAACCTCATTCATGATTTAAAATTGCAGGAAACACAGGACTTGCAAGTGCCAATGTAAATTTCACTGTCTGGAGATATAGAACGAACTTGAACCGGATACGCTGCTCCTGGTACTCATCTACTCTGATTAGATTCTGGAATATACGCGAGAAGAAATATTTCAATCAAAGATCTAGCGGGATTCAATTATACCGTGGGCAGCTACAGGACATTGAGCATTCTGCCAATTATCTGGCAAGAAGTCCAAGCAGAATGGAAAGAAAATCTACCAAGGATAACTTGGGAGCTAGGAAATGATGAAGCACATTTGTTCAAACTCATCAAGAACTAAATCCAATACCTTTATTAAGTTTGGGTAAAAGGTCTTTCGCTCATTTTTTTTATCTTGTTCGTTAAACCCATTGTAGACCCATGACCATACTTCTTGTCCTGCTTAGTATTGCAATCCTTGTTTTACTAATCGTTTGGGCTAAGCTCAATCCCTTTTTAGCATTTATCATCTCCTCTATCTCTGCAGGATTACTTCTTGGGCTTCCTGCAGATCAAATTGCAGGCTCAATCCAGTCGGGTATGGGGAATTTATTAGGTGATTTAGTCATCGTGATTGTAATGGGGGCGATGCTGGGAAAGCTAGTTGCCGAAAGTGGTGCTGCCCAGAAAATCGCTGGTTTTTTAATGGGCATTTTTGGAGAAAAAAATATTACCTGGGCTATGTCCATAACCGGCCTGGTAGTAGGTATTCCCCTCTTTTATAACGTGGGCTTTGTGCTACTTGTACCTTTGGCTTTTACAGTAGCTTATCAATACAAAATTTCTGCAGTTTACGTGGGCATTCCATTATTGGCGGCCTTATCTGTGACACATGGCTTTTTGCCTCCACACCCCTCCCCAGCTGCTTTGGTGGCCCAGTTTGATGCCAATATGGGCTTAACCCTATTTTATGGCTTTTTAATTGCCATCCCTACCATTATTATCGCGGGGCCTATATTTGCCAAAACTTTAAAAAATGTTCATGCCAATCCCTTAAGTACTTTCCAGGCTGAAATCAGACCGGAATCTGAACTACCAGACACTTTTAACAGCTTTTTCACAGCTTTACTACCCGTATTTTTACTTGTAAGCACCACTGCTTTGAACCTCAATATTGAACCTGAAAGCAGCCTTGGACCCATTATTCGCTTCATTGCGAATCCTGGAATCGTCATGTTGATTTCAGTATTAGTGGCCACCTATACACTAGGCTTAAAAAGGGGTTTTAAAATGACCCAGTTAATGGATATCTACACCATTGCAACCAAAGACATTGCCATGATCTTATTGATTGTAGCGGGAGCTGGAGCCTTAAAACAAATTTTTACAGACACTGGTGTCAGTCAAGTTATTGCGGATGGTTTAAGTACTTGGGATATTCCTCCTTTACTTTTGGCATGGATCATTACTGCAATTATCCGTGTCTGCGTTGGTTCTGCAACTGTTGCCGGACTGACAACTGCTGGAATCATAGCTCCTCTGGTCACGACAATGAATGTTGACCCAAACTTATTAGTGCTTTCCATTGGAGCAGGAAGCCTTATGTTTTCCCACTTTAATGACGGTGGGTTTTGGATGTATAAAGAATTCTTCAATGTCAGTATTAAAGACACCATAAAAACCTGGTCTCTCATGGAAACCTTGGTTGCAATTATAGGATTAATAGGTGTACTGATTTTAGATGTTTTTGTCTAATTTCACTGAAAATAATATGATGGAAACCCCAGAAAGTAATTTCTCCAAATTAAACCTTGTCTTACCTCCGGCACCAAAGCCACTTGGCGTTTACAAGCCATGCCTCATAGACGGTAAATATTTGTATTTATCTGGACATGGTACAGTACAAACTGATGGCAGCTTGATTATTGGAAGAATTGGTGTCGATCTAGACATCGAAGCTGGAAAACTTGCTGCAAGACAAGTTGGATTAGCCATGCTCTCCACAATCAAAGCAAATTTAGGTTCCCTAAACCGAGTGAAAAGGGTGATCAAAGTATTGGGTATGGTCAATTGTACCGAAGATTTTCTTCGACATCCTTATGTCATCAATGGATGTAGTGAACTATTTGCAGAAGTTTGGGGGCAAGAAAATGGAATAGGTGTTCGATCAGCTGTAGGTATGGGATCTCTGCCCGACAATATTCCGGTAGAGGTAGAAGCGATGTTTGAATTGCATGAAGGTGCTTAAGGCTGTACCAAAGCTTTATAAGAGTCGAAAATACTCATGATGTCTTTGACGTAGTTTACAGCCAAATGCCCTTTGGCAAACCCACTCTTTACTACGGGATCTTTATAGTATTTTGGATCGGACTTTAGTTCAAGAAATTCAGAAATTGCCTCCCAACTTTGGGTATTACTTCCATATTTCATGGCAAGTCTCCAGGCATCTTCCACATGACCGTGACCAATGTTATAAGAAGCAAGGATAAACTTGATCCGTTCATTTGTTTCTGGAACTCTTTCTAACCAAAATTTATCCAAGTATCGGAGATAGCGAACACCTCCTGTTAATGATTCGATTGGATCATGGGGATTGTTGACTCCAAATCTTTCCAATGTGACTGGCATAAGTTGCAGCAATCCTGAAGCCCCTGCGTAAGAAGTGGCAGTGGTATCAAAACGGGACTCCTTATATACAAGAGAAGCCAAAAGCCGCCAATCCCAACCCAATTGCTCGGCACCATCTTGGATAATCTCATCGAACTGAGAAATTCTGTTTCCAGCAAGGGAGGAAAATGGACTATTCGAACGGAAGTAACTGTTTTTGGAATTCAAAAAATACTTGGCATATAGGTCTGGAATAAATCGTTTCTGTTTGTCCTCCAGCCAATCATCCAATGAGGAAAGAAGTTTAGGCGAATTTTTTCTGACTACCCAAGAGACTTCACCTTCCTTTTTTACCTTCCAGGAAATATCCAGCCCTTCATAATAGGTAGCATTTGCCTGAGCAATATTCTGGTCTGCAACAGTCCATTTAATTTCACCTTTCACCACCTGATCGATTAAAGCCTCTTCATGATCCGGCTTTTCCAGAACTGTGAATTGGACTTGAAGCGAATCCTTGATTGCACATAATTGGGATTTGTATACAGATCCCTGCCTTACCATAATGGTATCGCCTTGTAATTGATCCCAAGAAGATATTTTTTGATTGGGTTTACTTCCTATCAGAACAGTACTCATATTACCCAATGGCCTAGAAAAGTTAGCTCTACTTTTTCTTTCTGGATTTTCCTCCAAATTCATAGCAACCAAATCCACTTTACCATTTTCCAGGTAATCAAATGCTTTTTCTATATCAGAAATCAAAACCAGATGAAGTTGAACATCCAGTCTTTTGGCTAGGTCTCTTAGCAATTCATACTCGTAACCCATTCTACGACCACGGTAGATGTAATAGCCAGTAGAATTATTATCTACTGCAGCCCGTATAAATCCACGCGTCTTTATTCCCGGCAAATCCAGAATATACTCTTCTTGTTTACTCTTATCCCCAAACTGTTTTTCCAGAAAAGTACATTGTACCCCAAAGGTCAAAACTGTTAAAATGGTAAAAAGAAGTATGGCTGTTTTCTTCATACACAGGGTCTATTAATAGACCAAATGATTTTCGAAAACATATTTTGGCAAATGCTATGCCAAAAGAAAAATAGGCAATTCTTAAAAAAAGCAAATAAAAAAATGAGCCTGATTGAATCAGGCTCAATATATTTTAATCTTCTGTTGGTAGGTTGAGTTCTTCATAGCTGTTTTGGAAAAATATTCTTCCTGAAAGCCTCATTAACTCAATCTCCATCTCTTTGATATTATAGATGGAAGTAATCAGTCTAGTCTCAGCAATAAGCAAATTTACCTGAGCATCTCTAAACTCTAAATAGGAAGAAATACCTAGCCTAAATCGTTCTAATGCTATATCAGAACTCTCCTTGGCTACTTCGTAATTCTTTTTTTCAATCTCTAACAAGTTACGATTTGTCTCATAGGTATTATATGCTCTATGAATATCAGACTGCAATTGTATCTCATATTGATCCAATGCATAGGCTTGCACTTTTTGCTGAACCTTTGCATTTTGAATTCTACGGTTCAAGGTAAATCCACTAAATAAATTCAGTGTGATATTCCCCCCATAATTGAAACCTTGCCTTTGATTTTGTAAAAGGAAACCTGCATCTGAATTGGAAGTGTTATTCACATAGCTACCATTTAGGTTTATTTGAGGAAGCCTTTGCATTTGAAGCTCCTTCATCTGTAGAAATGCAACATTCTGCTGTCTTTGCGTGATCAATAATTGCTTATTATCGATAAATGCATTCTCCTCTAAATCTATTAACCTCAAAGGTTCCTCTATCAAGATCGTGTCATTCACGGCAAACTGAGTGTCAGGAGCCAATGCCATTAATTCATTTAAATTAATTCTAGCGGCTTTAATGATTTGCTCTTGATTGACTAAAAGAGTCAGATCCGAATTATAATCAACCTCTGCAGTTAGGAAATCTCGTTTTCCGGCACCACCCAATTCATATTGTGCTTCCGCGATATCCAGTCTTGATTGACTGAGTTCCAAGGTTCTTTCCAGCACTTGATACCTTTGAAGTTCCAAAACCAATCGGTAATAGGCAGTTGAGATGGAGGCTACAGTATTTTCCACTGCCACTTTGGCATCTAACTCAGAGATTTCAGTCAATTGTCCTAGCCTTTTCATTACAATAATATTTTCAGGCTGAAACCCGTATATACCAACTACCGAAAAGTTTTCTGTTCGGGACTTTGCTCCATCAATTGTTCTGGGCTCTGGATCATTCACAAAGCGTTGCTCGACATCCTCTCTACTAAAATTTCTTGCGTAGGTCGCATCGATCGTAGGCATAAAATAATCCCCCGTACCGATTCTTTGGTTGATCTCATTAATTGTGATATTCTCTACCGCAATTTTTATATCCAGATTTTTTTCCAATCCAATTTGGATTGCTTTTTCAAGATCTAAAGCTTCTTGACTTTGAGCAAAAATTACGGAACCTAAGCTGCTCATCAAGAGCGTGGCAATTAATTTTTTCATTAAATTCTGGCTAATCTTCCTTCTTTGGAAGTGAGATAAGTATAAATAGCAGGGATTACAAATAAGGTTAGGATGGTCGCAAATGTCAACCCTCCAATTACAGCTGCCCCCATTGGCACGCGGCTTTCAGCACCAGCACCTAATCCCAATGCAATAGGCAAAATCCCTAGAATGGTCGATAAACTAGTCATCAAAATAGGACGGAAACGAGCTACCGCTGCTCCATAAATCGCTTCATGAATTGACATTCCTGTAGCTTTCCTCTGGTTTGCAAATTCCACGATAAGAATACCGTTTTTGGTCACCAAACCTATCAACATAATTATACCGATCTGGCTGAAAATATTTAGAGTAAAGCCCATGGCCCAAAGGGTAAACAAGGCACCAAAAATCGCTAATGGAACAGTAAACATGATTGTTAACGGATCCATAAAGCTTTCAAACTGGGCAGACAGTACCAAATAAATTAACACCAGTGCAAATAGGAATGCAAACAGCAAACTGTTAGAACTTTCCCTAAATTCTTTGGAAGGACCTGAAACATCTGTCGTAAAAGATTCATCCAATACCTCCGCAGCAATACGATCCATTTCTTCCAATCCATCCCCGATGGTATACCCAGGAGCTAAGTTTGCAGAAACGGTACCACTTACGAATCTGTTGAATCGATACAATTGAGGAGGTGTACTTCTTTCTGTTACCGTAACCAAATTATCCAATTGAACCAAGCTTCCATTTTCTGCACGTACATAAAGCATTCTTAGATTAATAGGCTCATTTCTGTCCTCTAATCTCATTTCACCTACCACTTGGTATTGTTTTCCATTCTTGATAAAATAGGCAAACCGCTGTCCGGAATAAGAAAGCTGTAAGGTTCTGGCAATTTCTTGTATGGATACACCAATATTCCTTGCCTTTGCCCTATCTATTTCAATCTCCAATTCTGGTTTGGTAAACTTAAGGTTGATGTCAGAGAAAATGAATATTGGACTTTTCCCTACTTCTTCCATAAAGGTTGGAATCGCTTCTTTAAGCATCTCCATGTTGGGAGCTTGCAATACATACTGAACAGGAAGACCACCTCTCCTATTCCCAATGGATTGGGGTTCGGAAGCAAATGCCCTAACTTCAGTATAGTTTTTAAGCATGGCATTGATTTCATTGAAATAATCGTTTTGAGTTCGCTCCCTATTCTCCGAGTCGGTCAAAATAAATCTAATAAAACCGGAGTTTGTGCTGGCGGTTCCAAATCCAGGAGAAGTTACAGAAATGAGCCCAGTAACTTCCTCAGGTGGGAATTTCGCTTTGAAGTCAGCCACCATTTGATCAATTACTCGATCCATGTAACCAAAAGTTGCTCCTTCGGGACCACTCAATTGAATCCTGATTTCTCCTCTGTCCTCTACTGGCGCTAATTCACTTGGAATTTGGTTAAACAACCAATAAATCCCAAAACCCATAAATGCGATTAATACGAATGAAACCCAGCGGAATTTCATAAATCCACTCAACATCTTATCGTAACCATTATTCAACCAGACAAAAATCGGCTCGGTTGCATTGTAGAATCTATTGTGCTTCTCTCTACGCTTTAATAAACGCGAACTAAGCATTGGAGTCATGGTCAAAGCCACGAAGGATGATATAATTACAGATCCAGCTACCACAATACCAAACTCCCTGAAAAGTCTACCTGTAGTCCCTGTCAAGAATATTACTGGAAGGAATACCGCTGCTAGAGCAACTGTTGTTGCAATAACCGCGAAGAAAATTTCCTCTGCTCCTTTTTCGGCAGCTGCCAATGGTTTTTCTCCTTTTTCAATTCGGGTATATATATTCTCCAATACCACAATGGCATCATCCACTACCAGACCAATAGAAAGTACAATACCAAGTAGCGTCAGAACATTGATGGAGAAGTCCATCAAATACATGATAAAGAAGACCCCAATTAAGGAAATTGGAATCGTCAATACAGGGATAAACGTCGTTCTCCAATCTCTTAAAAAGAGGAAGATAATCGCTACTACGAGGATAAACGCTGTGATTATTGTTTCCTGAACCTCTGCAATAGAACTTCGGATATAGTCAGTAGAGTCAAATCCAATCTCAAGGCCTACATCATCCGGCAAATCCTTTTTAATGAATTCTAATCTTCTGTAAAATTCATCTACGATTTCAATGTTATTGGAACCCGGAAGAGGTACTAAAACAACCCCTACCATTGGCACCCCATCACGCTTCAGGACGGTTCGCTCATTCAAAGCAGCCAATTCTGCCTTACCCACATCCTGAAACCTGACAATATTATTTTGATCTTCTTTGATGATCAAACTATTAAATTCTTGAGGAGAACTCAACCTACTTTTGGTTCTCACCGAAAGTTCAATCGTCTCTCCCTCAATTCTACCTGAAGGAAGTTCCACGTTTTCACTTTGAACTTTTGAAAGTACATCCAATGGAGTCACTCCATAAGAAGCCATTTTCAAGGGATCCATTCTTAAACGAATGGCATATTCTTTTTCTCCCCAAATCTGAACTCTACTTACTCCCGGAATAGTTTGAAGCCTTTCTTTAAAAATATTTTCAGCAATATCTGATAAGTCTAAAAGGCTTCGCTCATCACTTTTTACATTCAAAAAGACAATGGGCTGAGAATCTGCATCTGCTTTGGATACTACTGGTGGCTCTGCATCTGGAGGTAAATTTCTTTGCGCTCCGGATACTTTATCACGAACATCATTAGCAGCTGCTTCCAGATCCGCTCCCACATCAAACTCCACTGTTATGCTACTACCTCCATCATTACTTGTAGAAGTCAATGATTTAATTCCTTGGATCCCGTTGATGGCTTCTTCCAATGGCTCGGTAATCTGGGCTTCAATTACATCGGCATTGGCTCCTACGTAGGTGGTCCTAACATTAATGACAGGCGGGTCAACACTTGGAAATTCACGAATCCCCAATAAAGAAATCCCTATGGCTCCAAAAAGTATGATGACCAAAGACATCACAATTGCCAATACCGGCCTGTTGATACTTACATTTGATAAGCTCGACATATTAGTTGATTTGAGTATACTCTACAGGGGATCCCTGTCTTGCTTGTAATACACCTGTGGTGAACACCAGATCGCCTACTTCCAAACCACTGATGATTTGAACATGGGTGTCTGTACGAGTGCCGATTTCTACAGTACGCTCTTCAGCCTTATTATCAGCACCAACAACAAAAACTTTATATCCTTGAAGTTCTGGAATTACGGATTCTGAAGGAACCATCAAGGCATTTTCAGTTTCACCCAAAACAAAACGAATTCTCACAAACATTCCCGGTAAAAACTTCCTGTCTTTATTTGGGCTTTCTGCTCTTAATTTTAACGTACGGGTAGCAGCGTCAATTTGTGGTTCATATGCATATACTTTTCCTACTACCTCTTCAGGGGAAGACTCATTGGTAAAGTAAATCTCAGACCCTACCTCAACTTGATTGGCATATCTTTCAGGGATGGAAAACTCGATTTTTACAGGATCAATATTTACGAAATTGGCAATGATATCACCTGTTCCGATCACGCTCCCCTCAGAAACTTGTCTCAAACCTAGTATCCCATTAAATGGAGCCCTCACAACGGTCTTTGCCAATTGAGCCTCCACCAATTTTAAATCAGATAAGGTCGTATTATACTGATTTAGAACAATATCATATTCTTCCTGGCTAATTGCTTCTCTTGCAAGCAATTGCTTTTGCCTATTTTCTTGACTTTCAAATAATTTTTGCGTGTACTGTAATCTCTGAAATTGAGCTTGAAGCTCATCGTCATTTAAATACAATAGCGGAGTACCCTTTGATACATACTGTCCTTCATTGAATGAAATCTTGGTAACCAACCCCGAAATTTCAGGTCTAAGGTCAACTGATTCGTTTGGCAAAATAGTTCCAGTAACGGAAAGCTGGTTCCTAAGTGTCTCCCGTTGAAGCTTCACCACTTTTACGGGCAAATTAGCAGGGGCACCTGGTCCTGCACCCGAAGAAGCAACGCTTGTATCATTGGTTTTACGACTGTCCAGCCTTGGATATAAAAAAGCTGCGATAATAATGAGGATAATCCCTACTATCAGGATGATCTTTGTCTGGTTTTTCATAAATAATGAAAGTACTCCGTTTTAGGTTTGTCCTTGAATAAATGTTAATGCGTACTGATTAAATAGCTTTGGTTGTTCTACATTGACTACATGCCCACATTTTTCCACAATTTTCAAAATAGAATTACTCTGCTTTTCAACAATATTTTTTACCGGTTCTAAAAACATCAAATCCTGATCACCCATCACATAAAGGGTAGGAATATTTATAGCTTTCTCTTTAAAATATTTTAAAAGAGGATTGATATCTTTTGTTAATTTAAACCACCTGATAAACTCTTTTTGGCAAAGCTTCTTTGCCTCATTAATAAATAAGTTTCTTGATTCTTCATGCTGCTTCCTCGGCATGATAATGAATGCAAACAAACTATAAAGCCACATATAGGGAATGACTTTTTTAAATGTATTGCCAAGAAATACCAATACCCTAGATTGTATATTCAACCTAGTCACTGCCCCTGCCAATACCATTGATTTTACACGTGATGGTTCCAACTCTGCAAGATTTCTAGCGATAATTGTCCCTAATGAAACTCCAGCAAAATGAGCAGGTGGAATAGCATGATAATCCAATACTTCAATGATATCCATGGTTATTTCCTGAAAGGTATATTCCTCTTTCCAAATTGCCTCAGAAAGATCGCTGGACTTACCATGTCCTCGAAGATCAATCATCAGTAGATTAAAATGGGCTTTAAATTCTTTCAACTGTTTATACCACACCACTGAAGAACCTCCAGCACCATGGATAAACACAACCCACTCAGAACTGTTCGGATGAATATACCTTTTATTATATAACATATAGATTAAACCCTCATGCCACACAAAGGTTGTAAACAATAAAAGTAAATTGATAATTTTTGATTAATGGTAAAAAAGATACTCGTGGCAAATGTTCCTTATCAATGGAAAAAAAAGAGGATGTTTTATTCTGTAATTCTCAAATAAACCTAAAATTTCCACCCCAATGTACTTTGAACGACATAATCAAAATCAGTGGCTCCCTCTGTAGGTTTACTATCATAATTGAATGCCAATCCAAGTTTTAGGAAAAAATCATCTACAAATTTATAGGTAACATCAAACCTCGCATCTGATCTATATCTTCCCTCATCCAAGAAACTTCTATACCCTGCTATTGAACCTGAAAAATTAAAAACACCCACATCATAAAAATTAATATCGGTCCCAATTATTGCCTCGAATGAATTTTCAGATGGCAAGTCACCTTGAAATCGTTCATTGTTATTATTAACCCCTACTTGTAGGTTCCAATAGGAATGATTGGTATGAATTAAATACATACCTGCTCCTAGGATGGAATTCACCCTTAATTCCAACAATTGTTGTGTGTTGCTGAGTAAGCTGACCACCCCTATTAAAAAAAAATCCTTGGGGAGAAATAATAAAATTGATCCGCTACCTTGATAACGCTCAATAGCAGCAGTAGAAGATTGAATGGATCTAATCACGTTTAAGTCCAGTGCTCCTCCCCAGATATCTCCTGAATAACCCAAATTTGACTTGATTGAGAACTGTCTCAGTTTGTTTGCTTTTGCCAAGTTGAATCCAACACTAATATCTCCATTAAACCGACTTGAAAAAGAGGTATTAATTTCATTCAATAATACCAGTTGGTCTTTATTGATTTGAAAATTTTCAAACTCATCCAATTCAATATGGCTCAATGTCCTTTTTGTGGGTTTAATCACATGAATCAACAAAGAGTCATTGGATATTGATTTTAAGTTTCCCTCAAGCCGCTCCCCATTTTCAAGCGTAATCAAAAATAGGCTTTCGGAATGAATGGTATTTACTTCTTTCCATTTGACCTGAATATCAGCATTGGAATAAATCGTTTTGATAAAAAGAATTCCCCTATCCATATATTTGATTTCTCCTACCAAAACATCCTCATTGGATAGCCTCAACGTATCTTTTTGAGCTTTGCTTAAATGAGGAAACCCTACCAAAAGTAGGGTTCCAAGTAATATCAATTTGTAAAGGAAATTTATAACTCCCATCCAACGGTGGTTTGGAAAATATAATCGAGCGTAGTGGCTCCTTCAATCGGTCTGTTATCGTAGTTCATGGTTGTACCAAGCTTCACATAAAAATCAGAAAAGAATTCATACTTCACATCCATTTTAAAATCTGTTCTGAATCTTCCTGATTCGGAAAAACTTGGATAGGCCACTACTTGGGAATAAAGCGTTAAATCTCCTATATCATACATATTGAGTTCGGCTCCTATGAAACCTTCCCCTGTTCTCCTTGATGGGGTGTCGTCAAAGTATCTTTCATTGTTATAGTTGACCCCTGCTTGAAAGCCAAAGTAGGTCTGATTATTATGAACCAAGTATTTACCAATACCAATTTTATTACCGGTTCGGAGTTTAATCAACTGCTCCGTGTTGGAAAGAAAAGTAATGTTGTAGAGTAAATACCAATCTTTAGGCAAAAAATAGTTATAGGAGAAATCTGCATCTGTCCTTTTCACTGGATCTATCTCATCTTGCGCGGATCTTAGAGAGTTATAGGTTGCGTTTGCTTTCCAACGGTCTGCTAAATATCCCAATCCACTTCTTATATTAAATTGTCTTAGGTTATTGGCTTTAGTTAAGCTCCACCCCAAGTCAATGTTGGCAGATAGTCTACTCCAAAACCCTTCATCTAGCGCATTTAAGTAAACGATTTGATCTATATCAACCTGAATTGTTCCCCCTCCAATATCTTCAGTACCCGTGTTTCTTCTTTTTTTCCTTAAGGGAAGAAGATTATCAGGGTCATAGGTATCGATGGATATCACCCCATCTCCTACGCTATTCACTTTACCGTTATACCTCTTTCCATTAGAAAGGGTAATTAAATATTTTGTGTTAGAATACAATTGTGCGATTCCGTCCCAAGAAATTTTAAAGTCAGAATCACTGTAATCGGTTTCAATAGTTAGGACTCCCCGATCCATACTTTTTATTTCACCGATAATGACGTCTTTATTCTTTAAAATTAAAGAATCCGTCTGTGCATGAATGGAAAAAGTAATTCCAAAAGCAAAAATTAAGGCTATAAGATTTTTCATAAACGATTAACCATTAAAAACTTAGAATTGTTAAAAATAAAAAATGCACCCAAAAATGGGTGCATTTTTTGCCAAATTTTCAATTTTTAATTAAAGATATAACGAACGCCTACCTGCATTCTCCAAGTATCTCCAATTGAGGTAGTATTTCTAAATGTATCTGTAGGGAACTCACTAGTTCCAGGGATAGTGTTCAATCGATATTCTGGTTGACCAGCACTATTAACACCTCTATAGTTCAGCAAGTTATCTTGATACGCAAACTTTTGAATTCCCCATGAAGAGTTAAACATATTGCCAATATTCAAAATATCAATAGATAATTGAAGTCTATTCTTTTGATCTTTAGATAACACGATATCTTCAGTGATTCTCAAATCAAATCTATTTACAAATGGTCTGACAGCTCCATTTCTTTCAGCAATAGACCCTCTGTTCTCACTTAAATACTTATCCTGATCAATATAAGCATCCAATAACTGCGCTTGTTCAGCAGCAGTAATGGTAGTTCCATTTAAGGTAAATTCCTGGAACGCCAATTCACTAGCATTGTTTGGTATATACATCAATCGGTTTGAGGCATCGCCAAAGTTTCCAGAGTAAGTATAAGAGAATCTACCAGCGTCAGAACCTTCATAGAATAATGAAATCGTGGTATTATCTGTTTGATAGGCAATGTTTGCGATTACTCTATTAGGAATATCAAAGCCAGCAAAACTTAATTCTGGATCATTTCTATCTGATTGAACAGTAGCAGGCCAAAGTGAGATCGCTTGGGCACCGCTGGAAGCATCCAAATCACGAGATCTAGATCTTGTATATGCTACCATCGTTGAAAATCCATTATCGAATTGCTTTTGTAATTGTGCAGTAATGGAATAATAGTCTGCCTTTCTCTGAGCATTAGTTAAATAAAAGACATTTCTAAAATCATCATCATTGGAATAGTTACTTCCTTCCCAATAAGGTCTCTGATCAGGACCTGAGAATGTTCCATCTGGAGTTCTTACCACTGGATTGTATGCAATAGGAGTAGAAACATCTTTAGAATAAATAAACTCTAGGGTTCCAATGATTCCAAATGGTAATACCTGATCCACTGCAAGGTTAGATCTCCATACTTGAGGAAGTTTGAAGTTTCTATCGGTCAGGTTTAGCTCGTTGGAAAGCGATTGGCCAGGATTTTCTGGATTCCCAAAAGTTACATCTGGATTGAACACGTAATTAGGGCCTAAAGCATCTACTACATCTTCTCCTTCATAACCAAGTCCACCTCTTACCACACCGGAACCATTCACTTGATTTGACAACCATACAAAAGGAATTCTCCCTGAGAATATACCTGTACCTCCACGTACTTGTGTGGTACGGTCACCATGTACATCCCAGTTCACACCTACTCTTGGAGACCAAAGAGGGTTCACTTTAGGGAACTGACTTACATCTGGTGTAATCGTTCCGTCTGGAGTTTCAAAGGTTTTGTTTAAGTCATCCAACAATTCATTGGTCGGAATATCAATTGGGTAGAAAGGAAAATCAATTCTCAACCCACCAGTCAATTTCAAGTTTGGAGTTACTTGAAATTCATCCTGAACATAAAAACCGATTTGACCAAATTTGGTATTATCTACTGGAGGAGTTGTTGAACCGTCTAATGCATATCCTTTTGCAAATGCTTCTGGATAGGAACCTGGCGTACGATCAATAACAGTTGCTACAAAATCATCATAGGAATTGAATCGATAAAATCCATTAAATACCGGGTTGAAGGCATTTTTGAACGTCATGTATTCAAAGTTCACCCCAAAAGTATACGTATGGTTTCCTTTGTAAATGGAGAAATTGTCGGTGAAATTGAAAATATTATTCTCCAATAAGTTACCCACGGTATATAACTCATTACCCATGGACATGTAGTAAAGTAAGTTACCAGATGCATCTGGCTCCATTACTTCAATAAATGGAAAATCCTGTCCTCCAGGGATCCCTCTTTTTGGATCCGTAATTGAGGTATATCCAACATTGATTTGATTGGACATATTCACTCCGATTCTGGAGTTTACTTCAGCAACCCAAGACTGTACTTTTCTATCATTCGTGTAATTCGCATTTCTGAAATTCATTGCTTCAATTCCAGTTCTGCTAGTATTTCTATATCTGGTAGAAATGTATCTTACAGAGTTTCCGTTGGTTGGTACATCAGTAAATGCTGTGTAATTGTTATATCGTAATGATACTTTGTGATTGTCATTGATGTTCCAATCCAATCGAGCATTAAATCTTTCCTGCTCTGAAGCAAATGAATAATTCTCATAAGGACCTGCCTCGTAGCCATATATTTGAGAAAGGCTCTCTCTTACAAAATCCAATTGGGACGCAGGTACTCTAGAAACTGTCAAACCATCAGGCTCTAAGCCTGGTCTTGAAGCAACTTTTGTAAAACTTGGTACCGCTTCGGTCTCTTTTTCATATGAAACAAAGAAGAATAATTTATTCTTTAGGATTGGTCCTCCTAATCTGAATCCTACAATTTCATTTTTAGAGTCTCCTACATTCAATCGAGTATCTCCTACTTTATCACCAATCATTTGGTCATTTCTTAGGAAATAATAAGCAGAACCAGAGAAATCATTGGTTCCTGATTTGGTAATCGCATTTACAGAAGCTCCTGTAAAACCAGCTTGACGAACATCAAATGGAGCCAAGTTTACCTGTACTTCCTCGATAGCATCCAATGAAATTGGGTTTGATCCAGCAAATTGGCCAGAACCTAAACCGAAGTTATTGTTATAGATATTGCCATCAATTGTATAGTTATTGAACCTGCTTGAAGTACCCGCAAAGGAAGTTCCATTCGATTGTGGTGTTAATCGAGTGAAATCATTGATACTTCTGTTTACGGTAGGCAATGAATTAATTTTATCATTGTTTAAGTTCAAAGAAGCACCCGTACGATCAGAGTTCATGATAGCATCTTTACTTGCTACCACTTCTACTAGATCTAATTCCATTCCATCGGATAGTTGTACATTCAAGGTGTAAGTAGCACCAAGGCCTAGAACAATCCCATCAAAAGTTCGCTCTTCAAATCCTACAAATGATACTACGACCGTATAAGGTCCGCCGACCCTCATATTTGGAAGTACAAATCTTCCTTCTAAATTACTTACTGCTCCATAACGCGTCCCTGATGGTTCATGCGTTGCCACAATATTTGCCCCCGGAAGGGACTCACCAGTTTCGTCAATTACATTTCCTTGAATGCTGGCTGTGGTAACACCCTGTGAAAAGGCTATACCTGTACCCACAAAAAGGAAAATTAATGACAACAAATTTCTCAGTAAATTTTGCCTCATAATAAATTGGTTTTGATATAAGTTGGTTTTAATTAATTCCCTACAAAAGTAAAATCGAGATGCGGTATTTTGGGGTAGGAATTGTTAAGATTCACATCCCAAATTTCACAAATTTTAACAATAAATTAATATCAAAAAGCGAATAATGTTTTCTTATTTCTAAAAAATCTTTCAATTCTTTATTGAATAGAAAATTAATTTGAGTCAATTTTGAAAAGCTTACCGAAAAGGAGGAGCCTTAAAATTTTCACAAATTCAAAATCAGATTTTGAGAACACCTGCTTTTGCAGTTAAATAAATTTGATCAGATAATTATCACAAAATATCCTACCAATTGAGAAATAAAGATTTTGCTTGGTTATACCTGTTTTTGTTTGCTACGCTGGCAGACCTTTTCTTTATTTTAGAGAATAAGTCAGACTTACGCCTTTTCTCTAAACCCCTGATAATATTGGGGTTAATCATCTACTTCTACCTTATTTCCAAACCGATAGCCCGAACTTTGCTTTCCAGAACAATTATGGGAGCCTTGATTTTCTCTTGGATAGGAGATATTCTCCTATTGTGGCCGGAGTTATTTGCCTTTGGACTTGGCTCTTTTTTGATGGCACATATCTGTTACATCATTGGGTTTAAAGTGGCTCAAAAAAATCCAGGAGAAATAGGCAATGTAAATTTTGTCAAGGCTTTTTTATTAAACCTTCCATTCTACATCCTTGCAGCATTTGTTTATTACCTGATTCAACCTAATCTTGGGGTATTGAAAATCCCTGTGATCATCTATGTGATTGCAATTATTTCCATGGTTACCATGGCTAGAGAACGATATGGGAAAGTGCATGCCCCTAGCTTTTGGCAGGTAATGGTTGGAGCAACTTTATTTTTTATTTCAGACGGAATCCTTGCCATTAATCGGTTTTACCTAGAGTTTCCTGAAGCAGGAATCCTAGTGATGGGCACCTATGCGGTAGGTCAACTATTAATAATTATGGGAATTCGAAGCTTCATTATTCAACCCCAATGATTTATTCAACACCTACTTCTAATGGATAAGCAAATCCTCATTGATCTTGTCACCAAAAAAATGCCTTTTGGCAAATATAAAGGGAGGCTTTTATGCGATATTCCAGAGCATTATTTAGTCTGGATGCATGGACAAGGATTCCCCGAAGGCAAACTGGGTATGTGGCTACATACCTTGTATGAAATCAGGCTGAATGGATTGGAAGATATTTTGAGAGAGTTGAAAAAGAATTATTCGTATTAAAACCCAATCATTCACCAACTACTTTGTATAAACAACTTCCCCCGTTTTTATCGTCTGCAGGATTTCCAAATCCTTCCCATTGATATTTAATACTAACAAATCAGCTTTACTTCCACTTCTCAATCCACCAGAATAACCCGTATCCAAAAATTGTAAGGGTCTTACCGAAGCCATTTCTATTGCTTCTGGTCTAGAAGTTAGTTGACGATCTACCAAGTAGTTAATGCATTGAAGTAAAGAAGAAGCCGACCCAGCCAATAACCCAAGATTCTTTTCCATATACAGTCTTCCATTTTTGCTCAACACCACATCTCCTCCAATTGGACTTTGATAATTTCCGGGAGAAAGCCCAGCAAAACGTGTGGAATCGCTGATAAGGAAAGTGGTTTTTGGTTTCACTTTCATAAAAACTTTGAGGACAGCATCAGGAAGATGAAATCCATCAGCAATCAAACTCGTCCAAAGTTTTTCAGAAGCCAGTTGGTCCCATAGATAGTTGGGATGTCTCGGCAGCATAAGATGAGCTGCATTTCCAAGGTGGGTTGACAAAGTTGCTCCAGCCTCTATCGCAGCTTCAATCTGGGAAGTATTCGCAGCTGTATGTCCAATCGCTACTTTTACTCCAGATTCAATGCATTTCTCAATGAATCCAACTGCCCCTTCCCATTCAGGAGATATCGTAATCAGTCTGATTCTTCCTTCTGCTGCTTCTTGCCAAGCACTGAACATTTTCCAGTTTGGAGCCTGAATATATTTTAAAGGGTGAGCTCCTCTCGGCCCCTCTTCTTTGGAGAGAAAAGGACCTTCCAAATGAATTCCTTGGACAGTACTTTGAATCAGTCCATTGGAAGCACAAGCCAAAGAAATGATTTTTAAGGATTTTCGAATAGAATCATCGCTATTGGTGATAACGGTAGGGAAATAAGTAGTTACCCCACTTTCAAACATTGCTCTAGTTACCTTTAGAACATCTTGCTCCTTTAGATTTGAATCATTAAAATCTATCCCCTGAAAACCATTTACCTGTAAGTCAACAAAACCGGGGGCAATCAGATTTTTTGATTTTGATGATTCCAATTCCATGATTTCTTGGATGATTCCATCCATTATGATCACTTGGATTGGCTTCCCAGTTTGAAAATGAATCCCTTCTAAGCTGTATTCCATATGATTATTTCTATTCTTTCGCGCTCAGATTTTTTAAAAGTTGTTCAACCTCTAAGGATGGTTCCTTCTTACTAAGCCAACCAGCTAGGGTAAATAGTAAAAACGAAACGATGGTAGGTGCGCCAATTGTAATTGCCAAGGAATCCATGGGAAACAATTTGAGAAGTACAAATGTCAACAATCCTCCCAGAATAGAAATCACTGCAATTTTTCCATCACTTCGTTTAAATGCAGGCAATAATCCTAATATCATAGGAATAGCAATTGGTCCCAATAAGGCTGCAAACCAAGAAATAATCAAACCGATAACTCCTCCAAAATGAGATGAATTCAGTGCAGTAAGAATGGTCAACAGGGTAAAACAAAAGGTCGTAATTCTGGCCAATTTCAATCCGTTCTTTTTGGATAAATGTTTTAATCGAGGAAATAATATTGGAAGGATATCTCTACTGATGACTGCTGAAATAGTATTGGAATCCGATGCAGTCATAGAAAGTGTATTTGCAAAGAGGGACGCCAAAATCAACCCTACTAGCCCAACTGGTAAAAATTCTAGGACCAATTTCCCATAAGAAAGAGTGGGATCTGCAAGATTTTCAAAAAATATTGGAGCAGCAAACATAGGATAGAACAATATCAAAGGCCATATGAAATACAAAAAGGAGGATAAAATTGCCGCCTTTTTCGCAACCGCTCCCGAGGAAGTAGAAATGAATCTGGTCGCTAAGTTCCAGGTTCCTCCGCTATAACTGAAAAAATTGATGACTAACATCACTAATGCAAAACCCAAGGTATAGGGATCATGGAAAAACTGCGCATTTTCTTGAGGTAGCCTATCCCATAATGTAACTATCCCTTCTATTCCATCACCCAATTGAATAAGGATCATGACGAACATGGTCAGCCCAGCCAATACTTGGATTACAAATTGTCCCAAATCATTCCAAACATCTGCCCAAAGCCCACCAATCGTAATATAAATCAGAGATACAAACCCTACCAAGAGCACTCCAAAAGTGATGGAAGCACCAGAGAATACATTTAATAAGATGGCTATGGCTGCCAATTTCCCTCCAGTGTCAAATACTTTGATCAAAGTCCCAACCCAGGCAATTAATTGTTGCGTAGGTAAATTGTATCTTACTAAAAGGTACTCTGTTGGGGATTGGATTCCCGAAAGAATTCTGAGTCGTGACCAACGAGGTGCGATATAAAACGCTGCAACCAAAACTGAAATCCCTACCGTAAAGGCCCACCATACATAAATTGTAAATCCATGGGTATAGGCTATGCCTGCATAGGCAACAAAAACTGCTCCACTATAACCTGAAACATGGTGGGAAATACCCGATAACCACCAAGGCAATTTTCCTCCTGCGGTAAAAAAATCAGCCGAATTGTTCACTTTAAAATAAGCCCATATCCCAATGGATAAAAGCATCAGAAAATACAGAGCAAGAATAATCCAATCCAGTAATTCCATGAATCAATTGGTGTTGAGGGGAGCATGTGGAAGTTTGCTTACGGCAGCAGCATCGAAGTAAAATTTGCATTGAGGGTGCGTCCTCAAGATAGTGGCAGGACAAGCTTCAGAAAGTGGTCCGGTCAATGTATTTTTCACTGCTTCGCTTTTATTTTCACCCAAGACCACACAAAATAAATTATCTCCGGACATCAAGGCTGGAATCGTCAAAGTAAGTGCTGTTTTAGGAACATCATCTAAACTTTCAAAGCACCCATCATGCACTTGTTGGGCTCTACATGCCTGGTCCAACTGTACTTTTTTGATTAATACAGAATCCTTAAAATTTGCCACGGGAGGATCATTAAAGGCAATATGTCCATTCTCACCTATTCCCAAGCAAACAATGTCAATAGGGGCTTTCATTAACAAGTCTGAATACCGATTAATCTCCAACTCTTGACTTCCATGAGTTCGTATCAAATGCACTTCTTTGAAAGGAACTTTGGAGAACAAGTTCTCCTCTAAATACTTGGAAAAAAATTGAGTAGCACCAATGGGAAGACCGATGTATTCATCCATATGCATTGCCACTATTTTTTCCCATTTGATTTTAGAGGAGGCGGCTAGATAGTTCAAAATTCCCGTTTGGGAAGGGGCCGCAGCAAATATCATCCTGATTTCTTCTTGCGTTTCCTGAAGATCTTCTATACACTTTTCCACTGCTTTTCCCGCAGCCTTCCAAGCTAAGTCTCTTGTAGAAAATACATGGATTTCCTGTTGAATTTCTTCCATCTAATTGAGATATAAGTTCTTTCCCCTAACAGACCTAAAAGATTACTTGGGGCTATCTCTTAAATATAAGATATCCTTATTAGTTCGAAAGCAAATTCATCATCCTGTGGTTTTAAAAGTTGGCTGAATTATAAATAGCCTTTCTATTAGACACCTCCCAAATCACTTATCTCTTTAATAAATTGGATTTCTTTAGCTAAAGTATCCTTATTTTATATTCACTAGGTAGGCAGCACCTTTTTCCGTATTGAAACTAACTACCCTTGGCTTATTATCTGAATTTCTAACTAATTCTTGCCCATTCTCATTTACTAAATTACCTCCTCCAGGAAGTAAAATTTTGCATTCTCCTCCTACTTCTGATAAAATGGTGGCCTTGGATATTTTTCCAAAATCCCATTCAAAATCTACGCTAAATCCACCTCGGGCTCTCATCCCTTTTACAGAACCCTTTTCCCAGGATTGGTCAGTGGGAAGGGCAGGCAATAAACGAATCACCTCATCTTTGCCATGACTTTGTAGAAGCATTTCTGAAATTCCGGCAGCTCCACCAAAATTACCGTCAATTTGAAAAGGTGGATGTGCACAAAATAAATTCGCATAAGTTCCACCATTACTCATGACGATTTTGGTCCCATCTCCTCCTGCAGGCTGCAGTAATTTTTTCAATAATAAAAGAGCATGATCTCCATCTCCTAATCTTGCCCAAAAATTGATTTTCCAGGCTCTGCTCCAACCCGTTCCCCCATCTCCACGCTGGATTAATGTTTCTTTAGCAGCAGCTGCCAACTTTGGTGTGTCCCATCGGGTGATTTCATCATAGGGGTGTAGCCCATACAAATGCGAAACATGTCGATGATTTGGATCCGCATCTTCCCAATCTTGCAACCATTCATTTAAATCCCCATTCTTTCCTACTTGGTTAGGAGCTAATCGTTTCTTTTTATCCTTCAATTGATTGGCAAATGTCTCATCAATCCCTAAAATAGTTGCAGCAGCAATCGTATTCCCAAAAACCTCTCTGGTGATCTGCATATCCATGGTAGGCCCCATGACAGTATGACCTTTGTAACCATTCGGTTTTAGGTAAGTGTTTTCTGGAGAATTAGATGGTGCTGTAACCAAATAGCGATGCTCGGGTTCCTCAATTAATACCGATGCCAAAAACTGTGCAGCTCCTTTTAAAACCGGATAATATTCCTCCAAAAATGCTGTATCTCTGGTGTATCTAAAATGCTCCCAAATATGTTCGGTCATCCAAGCACCTCCAGTCATTGTGGAACCCCAATTGGCTCCTTCTCCTGGAGAAGTGAAATACCATGGGTTACTAATTACGTGAGCAACCCAACCTTCGGCATCATAATAGGCTTTGGCTGTTTTTTCTCCATTTCGAACTAAATTGGAAGTGAAATTTCTCATGGGTTCTGCTAAATCCCCTAAACCCATCGGCTCTGCCAACCAATAATTCATTTGAATATTGATATCCAAGTGATAGTCTCCATTCCAAGGCGCCTGGTATTCAGTAGCCCAAATTCCTTGTAAATTAGCCGGGAGTTGACCAGGCTGTGAAGATGAAATCAATAAATACTTCCCAAAATTATAATAGAGCACCGGAAGCTGAGCATCCTCTTTCCCTTCAGCAAATCGAAGTAGTCTTTCCGGGGTAGTTAATTGTTGAACTTCTGGATTTTCTTTATTGAGTTTAAAGCTGTTCCTATTGAAAAACGATTGAAAGGCTTCTACATGCCTTTCTTGAGCTTCCTTCAAATCCAATGCAGCTACTATCTCTTGAGCCTTTTGAACTGGATCTCCCAATGGTATTTCTGGATGGTCTATATTATAGTCTGTCGCTGAGGAAATAATCAAGTAACATATCTCTGAATCCTTCACGTGTAATTTACCTTCTCCATTCGAAATTGTCCCATTGATTGGAATCACTTGAAGTAAAGCAGCATATTTCATCCCAGGTAGATCCTTGTTTGGAAGTTGACCACTAAGAAGTAAGCTATTCTCCCCCAAATTCGACAAAGAAGCATTTTCTTTTCTAGAAAGCTCCACATCGAAGTTCAATTCACCTTTTTCAGAAGCAGACAATTTGATGATCATTACATCATCTGGAATACTCGAGTAAGCCTCTTGTATAAATTTCACTCCATTTCGGTTCCATTGAGTAGTTGCGATCGCCTTCTCCAAATCCAAAATTCTTTCATAATCTGTAAAGAGACTCGCAGTATCTTTCCAGGTAATCCATAAGTCTCCAAGCGTTTGATAGCTACCATAATGTTCATTGGCTCCATTTCCATACCCAGAACCAACTCCTTTACTGACAAAATGCTCTTGCAATAATGCTTCAGCCTCCTGATTCTTTCCTTCCAACAATAACTGCTGAATTTGCTTGAGGTATTGGTTTGCATTTTCCCGATCTGCATCCTGTACACCTCCTGACCAAAGTGTTTTCTCATTCAATACTATTCGATCCCGGTTGGGGTTACCAAAGATCATTCCTCCTAGGTGTCCATTACCAATTGGCAAAGATTCTAGAAAATTGATCGCAGGCTGATCAAATTTTAGAGTTAAATCTGCCCTTTGGGCATTTGAAAATTGGGAGATCCCTACTAAAAAAAGGATACTCAAAAAGTATCTTTGTAAAAAACTTATAGCAATCATTGAAAGGGTGGTTCTTTTGAAAATACTAAATAATCCCCTTCCGCTTAGGTATCCTACCCGATCGCTAAAAAATTATACCGTAAACAAAAAAAGAGGCCGAAGCCTCTTTCCCTATTTTTTTAGATTGACCAAAATGGAGAGCTCTTTGAGTTGCTCGTCTGCAATGGTACTTGGTGAATCAATCATCACATCCCTACCAGAATTGTTTTTCGGGAAGGCGATGTAATCTCTAATGGAGTCAGAACCTCCGAAAATTGCACAAAGACGGTCAAATCCAAAGGCGATTCCTCCATGAGGTGGCGCTCCATACTCAAATGCCTCCATTAAGAAACCAAATTGCTTTTGTGCTTCTTCTTCCGTGAATCCTAGATGTTTGAACATCAATTGCTGTGTAGCCCTATCATGGATACGAATTGATCCTCCTCCGATTTCCACTCCATTAATTACCAAATCATAGGCATTGGCACGAACAGCTCCAGGATCGGAATCTAACAAAGGAATATCCTCCGTTTTAGGAGAGGTAAATGGATGGTGCATGGCATGATATCTCTTCGTTTCCTCATCCCATTCTAATAAAGGAAAATCTACCACCCAAAGTGGCTTGAACACATTTCTATCTCTTAGACCAAGATCTTCGCCCATTTTAAGTCGAAGCTCAGAAAGTTGTTTTCTAACCGTAGCTGTATCACCACTCAAAATCAACATCAAATCTCCAGGCTCTGCACCGAATTCGTTGGCCCAAGCTTGAAGATCTTCTTGTGTATAAAACTTATCTACCGTGGACTTGATGGTGCCATCTTCATTGAATTTGGCATAAACCATACCTTTAGCTCCGATTTGCGGCCTTTTCACCCATTCTGTCAAGGCATCCAGCTGCTTCCTAGTATACTCCGCTGCTCCTTTAGCACAGATTCCTACTACTAGTTCAGCACTATCAAAGATTCCAAATCCTTTTCCTTGAGCCAGGGCATTCAACTCCACAAACTTCATATCAAATCGAAGGTCAGGCTTGTCATTGCCATAATATTTCATGGCATCTGCAAAAGTCATTCTTTGAACTTCCTCCAGCTCTACTCCCTTAACATTTGCAAACAAATGTTTGGTAAGACCTTCGAAAGTGGACAAAATATCTTCCTGCTCCACAAAGGCCATTTCGCAATCTATCTGTGTAAATTCAGGTTGGCGATCTGCTCTCAAATCTTCATCCCTAAAACATTTTACAATTTGGAAGTATCTGTCAAAACCAGACACCATCAATAATTGCTTAAAGGTTTGAGGGGATTGAGGAAGTGCATAAAATTCTCCCGGGTTCACTCTGCTTGGTACCACAAAATCACGGGCACCTTCAGGAGTAGATTTGATTAAAACAGGAGTTTCCACTTCCATGAAGTGCTGAGCATCCATGTATTTTCTGGTCTCCTGCATCATTTTGTGACGCAATTGAAGCTTCTCCCTTACCACATTTCTTCTCAAATCAAGGTATCGATATTTCATTCGAAGTTCCTCGCCTCCATCAGTCTCATCCTCTATAATAAAAGGGGGAACTTTTGCGGCATTTAAAACCTCCAACTTGCTCACTTTGATTTCAATGGATCCAGTTGGGATTTTATCATTTTTGGAAGTTCTTTCGATCACTTTACCCGAAGCTTGAACGACAAATTCTCTTCCTAATTCGGCAGCTTTTTCCAACAACTCCTTTTCAGAAGATTCCTCTTCAAAAATCAATTGGGTAATTCCGTATCTATCTCTCAAGTCAACCCAGATCAACCCTCCTTTATTTCGAACTCGCTGAACCCAGCCAGCTAGTGTTACTTCTTGGTCAGTATGGTCTAGGCGTAATTCGCCACAAGTATGCGTCCTCAGCATGATATTAGTTTTTTTGGGAGGTCAAAGATAAAGAATTGAGTTCTAGAACACCACCCTCTTTTTGAGATTCCTTACCATATTGAATAAAACTTTGTAGATTTTACTTCAAAACGCTGTAATCATTAAATTATCCTTAATTGAGAAGAGCGTTTTTTCCATTCCTTCCAAAAAACTTTCAGATTTCTTGATAAAATTTTTCACCTTCTCAAAGCGTTGGCATTAAAGTTGGATTTGTTTTAACTTAAGTAAGTTCCCTCAAAACTTGGAATAAAGTGTCTTTTTTCCTTGCTTTAAGGTTATTCAATCATCCCATAAGATTTCAAATTAAATGAACAAAAGATGGATCGTTGTCGCATCCGTGGCTTTAACACTTGGAGCAGCAGCTATTTTCCAGCAGTATGGCAATTCACCTGAATCCAATACCATGCAAGAACCTATAGACGAGGTTCCTGTAGAGGAGGTCTCCAATGAGGTCTATTTGTATGGTATCAATGTGACAGGTCTTAATATCGTGGAAGGAACAGTCAGTAAAAACCAGACATTGGCCACCATTTTGGCTCCTTTTAATGTTCCTTATCAAATCATTGATGAAATTGCCAAAAAGTCAAAAGAGGTCTTTGATGTTAGAGGAATCGCTACCAACAAAAAATTTACTGTAATTACCCCTTCCGATTCTGCCCAAGCTCAATTTTTTATTTATGAACCCAATCCTGCTGAATACGTGGTTTTTAACTTGGATTCGGTAGATATTTATAAGGCGGAAAAGCCAGTTGAATTTGTTGAAAAAGAAATAGCCGGCGTAATAGAAGATCGAAGTAATTTGGCTGTGGAAATGTTGAAGCAGGATGTTAGCTACGACATTGTCGATCAATTTGCAGATTTATATGGCTGGTCCGTGGATTTTGGAGCACTTCAGCCAGGAGACAAATTCAAAGTGGTTTTTGATGTCAAAATGATTGATGGAAATGTAATTGGTGCTGGTGAAATCAAATTGGCATACATGGAGCACAGGGGAGAACCTTTTCACGCAATTCCTTTTGAGCAAAATGGAGAAATGAATTTCTTTGATCAAGAAGGAAACAGCTTGAAGAAAGCATTCCTCCGGGATCCTGTAAAATACACTAGAATCAGTTCTCGATATAACCTGAGAAGATTCCATCCTGTACAAAAAAGATACAAAGCACATTTAGGAACTGATTATGCAGCTAGTAGGGGCACAGAAATTCGTTCGGTAGGAGATGGCGTAGTTACCCATGCTACCTATACCTCTGCCAATGGTAATTATGTAAAGATCAAACATAACGGAACGTATACTACGCAATACCTTCATATGTCGAAGATTGCTAATGGTGTGAAACCAGGCACTCGAATTAAACAAGGTCAAGTAATCGGATATGTAGGCAGTACAGGACTTGCTACAGGCCCACATTTATGTTTTAGGTTCTGGAAAAATGGAAAGCAAGTGGATTGGCTAAGAGAAAAAATACCACCTTCCGAACCAATATTAGCGGCTAATAAAGCGGCTTTTGAATCCACAAAATTCGAGGCTTTGAAAGTATTGGCCAACATTACCTACCCTGGAGAAACTCCAAAATTAGTAGCTGGAGTTGAGGGAAATCCAAATCAGACTACCTTGAAGGCCAAAACGGATTGATTATTACATTCTCCCTATAAAAAAATGGGCTCCAGCTATCTGGAACCCATTTTTTTATGTTCTGCTTAGGCTTACAGCACATCCACTTTTTTCTGTCTACCTGAGTAGGTGAACTGGGACTTTCCGATCCTCAGCTCTGTCCTTCTGTTCAGCTGGTGCATCGCAG